>NZ_JBHWVJ010000137.1:0-12367 GCF_042736725.1 Streptomyces sp. NPDC060028
GGGCCGGGGCGTGCCCCGGCGCCGGCGCCCAGGCGCCGGCGACCGGCGGGGTCGGGGTGTGCCCTGGCGCCGGGGCAACAGCGCTGCCGAGTGCGGGCGGTGCGGGGGCAGGGGCCGCGTCCCGCGGTGGCGCCATGGGGCCCGGCGCCGGGGAAAGGGCGGGGGTGTGCCACGCGGTCGGGGCAGGGGTGGGTGGTGGTGGCGCCGCCGGGCTGAGGTCGGGGAGCGGCTCGGGGGTGGGGGGCGCCGGGGAGAGGCCGGGGGTGGGGGGCGCCGGGGAGAGGCCGGGGGTGGCGGGCGCCCGGGAGAAGTCGGGAGTGGCGGGCGCCGGGGAGAAGCCGGGGGTGGGGGGCGCCGGGGAGAAGCCGGGGGTGGGGCCCGGCGCGGGCGCGGGGGCGGGGCCCGGCGCGGGGGTGGGGGGGTGCGGGTCGGGCATGGCGGGTCCTTAGCGGCGGGTGGCGGCGGGGATGGCGTCGGCCAGGCGGTCCAGGACGGCCGCGGCCTGTTCGTCGGTCAGGGTCAGCGGAGGGAGCAGGCGGATGACGCTGGAGTGGCGGCCGCCCAGCTCGACGATCAGGCCGCGGTCCAGGCATTCCTGGCGGACGGCCGCCGCGAGGGCGGGGGCGGCGGCTGCGGTGTCCGGGTCGATCAGTTCGACGCCGATCATGAGGCCGCGGCCGCGGACGTCCCCGATGCAGGGGTGGGCCGGGGCCAGGCCGCGCAGGGCGGCGAGCATGCGCGCGCCCAGCTCGGCCGCGCGCTGCGCGAGCTGGTTCTCCCGGACGTAGGCCAGCGTGGCGGTGCCCGCCGCCATGGCCAGTTGGTTGCCGCGGAAGGTTCCGGCGTGGGCTCCGGGGGCCCAGAGGTCCAGCCCGGCGCGGTACACGATCACCGCGAGCGGCAGGCTCCCGCCGATGGCCTTGGACAGGACCATCACGTCGGGCACCACCCCGGCGTGGTCGACGCCCCAGAAGGCGCCGGTGCGGCCCACGCCCGTCTGTACCTCGTCGGCGATCAACGGGATGCCCCGGGCCGCGGTGATCTCCCGCATCCGGCGCAGCCAGGCGTCCGGCGCCGGGTTCACCCCGCCCTCGCCCTGCACCGGCTCGACGATCATCGCGGCGGGTGTGGGCACCCCGCCCTTGGGGTCGTCGAGCAGGCTCTCCGTCCAGGCCGCGGCGAGCCGGGCGCCCTCCGCGCCGCCGACCCCGAAGGGGCAGTGGTAGTCCTGCGGGTAGGGCAGCCGGGTCACCCGTACGTCCGGCGCCCCGCCCGAGGCGTCCAGTGCCCCGGCGGTCATCCCGTGGTAGGCCCCCGTGAAGGCGAGCAGCCCCGAGCGGCCGGTGGCGGTGCGCACCAGCTTGAGCGCGGCCTCGACGGCGTCCGTCCCCGCCGGGCCGCAGAACTGGATCCGGGCGTCCGCGGCCAGCCCCGCGGGCAGGTTGGCGAACAGCTCGGTGGTGAAGGCGTCCTTGACGGGGGTCGCCAGGTCCAGGATGTGCAGGGGAGCTCCCGAGTCGAGCACGCCCCGGATCGCCTCCAGCACCACGGGGTGGTTGTGCCCCAGCGCGAGGGTGCCGGCGCCGGAGAGGCAGTCGAGGTAGCGCCGCCCGTCCGCGCCCTCGATGGTCAACCCCCGGGCGCGCACCGGCACGATGGGCAAGGAGCGGGCGTACGTCCGCGCGGCGGACTCCCGTTGGGCCTGCCTGCGCAGGATCGCCTCCGCGCCCGCTCCGGGTCCCCGGCCCGCCTGCGGCGGGACGTGCGCCGCAGCCGCAGCCTCGCCCTCGGCCTCAGCCTCGGCCTGCTCGGTCAAAGCCACGAGTTTCGGTCCTCCCGCACGGATCGCTCCCTCGGAGTGCGCCTCGAACACGAGCGCTGCTCCCCCATCCCCCGTACGTACCAACGACGGTGACGGCGACGGATCACGGGCGGGCCCAAGATCCTTGCCCCGGCGGGACACGTGGCGGCCGGCAAGACACGGTCCCGGGCCCGGAACCGCCGCCCCGGGCTGTGCCGTCCCCCACGGCAGCGGCATAGTGGTGGGCTGCACCCGGAGCCAACTCCACACGCCTCACTTCCAGAACCACCAGGGGGACTCACGACATGCGACCGAACCGACCGGTCATCGCGACCCTGTGCGCGGCCGCGCTCGCGCTGACCGCCGCGGCCTGCGGACCCGGCGACGGGGAGGCCGACGCCAAACCGACCGTGGCGGCGAGCCTTCCGGGCGGGGTGGACGGGATCAAGATCCCGGACCAGCTCAGGGACAAGCTCAAGCAGCACGGCATCGACCTGGAGAAGTGGAAGGGGGGTGCGTGGAAGAACTGGAACAAGGACGACTGGCTCCGCGAGGCGGGCGACTACATCAACCCGATCATCGAGGGCCTGTGGGACCCGGACCGGATGCGTGACGCGGAGACGCCGCAGCCCCCGGCCGTCGACCCGGATGCGGGCAAGGACCAGGGAGTCACGGACCCGACCCCGGTGCCGGTGGCGGCCAAGCCCGCGAACCCGCCGTACCACCAGAGCGTCCCGGCGTCCGGCAAGGTCTTCTTCGACGGCCCCGAGGGCTCGATGGTCTGCTCGGCGACCGTCGTCAAGGACCCGGCCCACCCCGGCAAGTCCAACATGGTCTGGACGGCGGGCCACTGCGTGCACGCGGGCAAGGCCGGCGGCTGGTACCGCAACATCGCCTTCGTCCCTTCGTACAACAACGCGGGCAAGCCGGCGGCGCAGCTCAAGGGCGCGCCGCGCACGGAGGTGGCTCCGTACGGCGTGTGGTGGAGCGACTGGGCGCAGACTTCCGACCAGTGGATCGCGACCGGCGGTCCGACAGGCGGCGCGGGTGCCCCGTACGACTTCGCGGTGCTGCACGTGACGCCCGAGGGCGGCGGCGGCAAGTCCCTGGAGGAGACGGTCGGTTCGGCGCTCCCGGTGGAGTTCAACGCCCCGGCGGTGGCGAAGGTGTCGAGCATGACGGCCACGGGCTATCCGGCGGCGGCGCCGTTCGACGGCCAGAAGGCGTTCCAGTGCTCGGACAAGCCGGGCCGGCTGGCGCTGAACAAGACCGACCCGGTGCTGTACCGCATCGGCTGCACGATGACCGGTGGTTCCTCGGGCGGCGGCTGGATCGCGGCGGGCGCTGACGGCAAGCCGGCACTGGTGTCGAACACCTCGATCGGCCCGGCCAAGGCGGGCTGGCTGGCGGGGCCGCGGCTGGGGCCGGAGGCCAAGGGGATCTTCGACGCGGTGAGCGGCAAGTTCAAGTAGCCGCGGCTGCACCGCACATGACTGAGGGCCCCCTGCACCGCAGGGGGCCCTCAGTCATGTGCCGCGTGTCTACTGCTTGGCGGGCACGTACGGAGCCAGGTCCGCCGCGAGTTCCGGGTGGACCCGCGCCTTGAGCAGGGTGCCCTCCGGGGTGTGCTCCTCGGAGATCACCTCGCCCTCGGCGTGCGCGCGGGCGATCAGCGAGCCGCGGGTGTACGGCACCAGGGCCTCCACCTCGACCTCGGGCCGCGGCAGCTCGGTGTCGATGAGTGCGAGGAGTTCCTCGATGCCCATGCCCGTGCGTGCCGAGACGGCGATGGAGTGCCGCTCGATCCGCAGCAGGCGCTGGAGCACCAGCGGGTCGGCCGCGTCCGCCTTGTTGATCACCACGATCTCGGGCACGTTGACCGCGCCGACCTCGCGGATGACCTCGCGTACGGCTGCCAGCTGCTCCTCCGGGGTCGGGTGCGAGCCGTCCACGATGTGCAGGATGAGGTCGGAGTCGCCGACCTCCTCCATCGTGGAGCGGAACGCCTCGACGAGGTGGTGGGGCAGGTGCCGGACGAAGCCGACGGTGTCGGCCAGGGTGTAGACCCGGCCGGACGGCGTCTCGGCCCGGCGCACGGTCGGGTCGAGGGTGGCGAACAGCGCGTTCTCCACCAGTACGCCCGCGCCCGTGAGGCGGTTGAGCAGCGACGACTTGCCCGCGTTGGTGTAGCCGGCGATGGCGACCGAGGGCACTTTGTTGCGGCGCCGTTCCTGCCGCTTGATGTCGCGGCCGGTCTTCATCTCCGCGATCTCCCGGCGCATCTTCGCCATCTTCTCGCGGATCCGTCGCCGGTCGGTCTCGATCTTGGTCTCACCGGGGCCGCGGGTGGCCATGCCGCCACCGCCGCCGCCACCCATCTGCCGGGACAGCGAGGCACCCCAGCCGCGCAGGCGCGGAAGCATGTACTGCATCTGCGCGAGGGCGACCTGTGCCTTGCCCTCTCGGGACTTGGCGTGCTGGGCGAAGATGTCGAGGATGAGGGCGGTCCGGTCGACGACCTTCACCTTGACGACGTCTTCGAGGGCGATGAGCTGGCCGGGGCTGAGCTCGCCGTCGCAGACGACGGTGTCGGCGCCGCTCTCCATGACGATGTCGCGCAGCTCGCGGGCCTTGCCGGAACCGATGAAGGTGGCCGGGTCGGGCTTGTCGCGGCGCTGGATGACACCGTCGAGTACGAGGGCGCCCGCCGTCTCGGCGAGGGCGGCGAGCTCCGCGAGGGAGTTCTCGGCGTCGATCACGGTGCCGGAGGTCCAGACGCCGACGAGTACGACGCGCTCCAGGCGGAGCTGGCGGTACTCGACCTCGGTGACGTCTTCGAGTTCGGTGGAGAGGCCGGCCACGCGGCGCAGGGCCGCGCGCTCGGAGCGTTCGAACTGCTCGCCGTCCCGGTCTCCGTCGATCGCGTGGCTCCAGGCGACGTCCTCTTCCATCAGGGCGTCGGCCCGAAGGCTCTCGGTGAAGCTCTGCGGGTCCGGCACGTCCTGTGCGTCCCGCGCGTCCTGGGAAGGGGATGAAGAGGAGGTCATTGGATCCTTACGTCGATTCGATTCGTTGTGCCTGCGTCTGCGTATGCGCAAGTGCATGTGTCCGCGTCCGCATCGGCCGGGGCGGAGCCCAGGCCAAAGCTACTGCCACGCGTGACACAACACTGTCACGTCCAACGTGTGACACGGCCGGACGATTCCCCGCAGCGCGGCCTCGTCGATGGTGGCATGCCCGTTCGGCGCCCGTCACACCCTTTTCTCGGCCCCCGCGGCCTTCGAACGGGGCGCCGCGCCCTTCCCACCGGCCCCCGCGCCCTTCTTCGCCGCGCCCGCCGCGCCCCCTGCGCCCGCCGCCCCGCCCCATTCCGGGTGGCCCGGCATCGCCGGAGTCGTCTTCTCGTACAGCCACGGCTGCAGGAAGGCCCCCAGGTCCCGCCCCGCCTCCTGCGACGCCAGGCGTACGAAGTCCTCCGTGCCCGCGACCGCGTCCCGGTTCTCGCCCACCCAGCGCCGCTCCACCCGGTCGAAGGCCTCGGCGCCGATCTCCTGGCGCAGGGCGTAGAGGATCAGCGCGGCCCCGTCGTAGACCACCGGCCGGAACAGCCCGATCTTCTGCCCGGGCGCGGCCGCCTTCGGCGCGGCCGGGGGCCCGCCCGCGGCCCGCCACTGGTCGGAGCGCTGGTACGCCTCGCGCATGCGCCGCTCCAGGGAGTACTTGCCGAGGCCGTCCGCGTACAGGGCCTCGTACCAGGTGGCGTGTCCCTCGTTGAGCCAGAGGTCCGACCAGGTCCGCGGGGTCACGCTGTCACCGAACCACTGGTGGGCGAGCTCGTGCACCATCACGGACTCGACGTACCACTCCGGGTAGCCCTGGCCGAAGAACAGGCCGCTCTCGAACAGCGACAGCGTCTGGGTCTCCAGCTCGAAACCGGTCTTGGCGTGCGCGATGAGCACCCCGTAGTTTTCGAAGGGGTAGCGGCCGACGTGCTGCTCCATCCACTCGATGTGCCCGGCGGTCTTCTTCAGCCACGGGTCCAGCTTCTCCCGGTCCGCCGTGGCGACCACGTCGCGCAGCGGCAGCCCGTGCGGTCCGGTGCCGTGGATCACGGTCGAGGCGCCGATGGAGACCTGGGCGAGCTCGGTGGCCATCGGATGCAGCGTCCGGTACGTCCATGTCGTGGCGCCGGCGGCCCTGGGGACGCGCATGGCGCCCGGCATGCCGTTGGCGACGGCCGTCAGCCCGGCCGGGGCGGTGATCCGGAAGGTGAAGTACGCCTTGTCGGCGGGGTGGTCGTTGCACGGGAAGACCCGGTGCGCGGCGTCGGCCTGGTTGGCCATGGCGAGGCCGTCGTCGGTGGGCACCCAGCCGCCGTCGCCGCGGCCGCGCGGGTCACTCGTGTGCCGGATGGTGATGTGCAGGGGCGAGTCACCGGTCAGCGGCCGGGCGGGGGTGAGCACGAGGTCCTCCCCGGCGCTCTCGAACCGGGCGGGCTCGCCGTTGACCTCGGCCGAGGCCACCGTGCCGTGGGCGAAGTCCAGGTTGACGGTGTCCAGCGGCTGGCTGGTGCGGGCGCTGATGACGGTGACGGCGTCGAGCGGGGTGCGGTTGTCCTTGTACGTGAAGGACAGGTCGTACGAGAGCACGTCGTACCCGGGGTTCCCGAGCTCGGGGAACAGCCGGTCGCCGATGCCCAGCGGCTTCGGCGGGGGCAGCACGGCGGCGACGAGGGTGAGGGAGGCCGCGGCGAGCAGGGCGGCGCGCAGGCGCGGGGAGGTGAGCTGCATCCCCCACCGCTTACCAGCGCCCGCCCCACCGCAGCGAACGGCGCGCGACGGGTCCACCCGAACGGGGACACCGCACCCGCTGGGCTACGCCCGGCTGACGTCGTACACGCCCGGCACGTCGCGCATGGCGCGCATCAGCGCCGGCAGTCCGGTCGCGTCGGGCAGTTGGAGGGTGTAGGTGTGCCGGACCCGCTGTTCCACGGGCGGTTCCACGGTCGCGGAGACGACCTCGACCCCCTCGCGGGCGATGGCCTCGGTCAGATCGGCCAGCAGATGGGGGCGGCCGAACGATTCGGCGAGGAGCGTGACCCGGCAGTCGGCGGTCGCCCGCCAGTGCACGGCGACGGAGGTCCGCCCCACCGCGCGCATCTGGGCCACCGTCGTGCAGTGGATCCGGTGCACGGTGACGGCTCCGCCCCGTACGACGAACCCCGCGACCGCGTCGGGCGGCACGGGCGTGCAGCACCCGGCCAGCCGCACGGTGGCGTCCGGCAGGTCGGCGACGGCGTTGCCCCCGCCGCCGCGGGCCCCGACCACGGACAGGGGCGCCCGTGGCACCGCGGCGGCCGGCCCGGCCCCGTCGGGGTGAGCCTCCAGCCAGCTGCCGATGGCGATGCGGGCGGCCGGGGTCCGGGCGTGGTCCAGCCAGTCGGCGGCGGGCCCCGAGGAGGCGTCGTGCGCGAGGAGGAGCTGGACGGTGTCCCCGTCGGAGAGCGGGGAGGACAGGGAGGTGAGGCGCCCGTTGACCCGGGCGCCGATACAGCCGTGGGCCGCCTCGCCGTACTGCGCGTAGGCGGCGTCGATACAGCTGGCACCGGCCGGCAGGCCCAGGGTCCCGCCGTCGGCGCGGAACACGGTGATCTCCCGGTCCTGCGCGAGTTCCGAGCGGAGCACGTTCCAGAAGGTGTCGGGGTCGGGCGCCGACTGCTGCCAGTCGAGCAGCCGCGACAGCCAGCCGGGCCGCGTGGGGTCCACGCGCTCCTCGTCGCACTCCGCCGGCTCCCCCGCCGGGGTGGCGGTGGCACCAGCGGCCGTGGCCGCGGCCGTGGCGTACGGATTGCCCAGCGCCACCACCCCCGCCTCCGCGACGCGGTGCATCTGCCGGGTGCGCACGATCACCTCGGCCACGTACCCCTCGGGGGTGGCGACGGCGGTGTGCAGGGACTGGTAGAGATTGAATTTCGGGGCGGCGATGAAGTCCTTGAACTCCGAGACGACCGGGGTGAAACAGGTGTGCAGCTCCCCCAGCACCCCGTAGCAGTCGGCGTTTTCGCCGACGAGGACGAGGATGCGGCCGAAGTCGGAGCCGCGCAGCTCGCCGCGCCCCAGGGCGATGCGGTGTACGGAGACGAAGTGCCGCGGCCGTACCAGCACTTCGGCGCCGATGCCGGAGTCGCGCAGGACGGCGCGTACGGAGTCGGCGATGGCGGGCAGCGGGTCGCGCTCGCCCGCGTGGGCGGCGATGAGGGCGCGGGTGTGCTCGTACTCCTCGGGGTGCAGGATCGCGAAGACGAGGTCTTCCAGCTCGGTCTTCAGGGCCTGTACGCCGAGCCGTTCGGCGAGCGGGATGAGGACGTCCCGGGTGACTTTGGCGATGCGGGCCTGTTTTTCGGGACGCATCACGCCGAGGGTGCGCATGTTGTGCAGCCGGTCGGCGAGTTTGATGGACATCACGCGGACGTCGTTGCCGGTGGCGACGAGCATCTTGCGGAAGGTCTCGGGTTCGGCGGCGGCGCCGTAGTCGATCTTCTCCACCTTGGTGACGCCGTCGACGATGAAACAGACCTCGTCGCCGAACTCCTCCCGCACCTGATCCAGGGTCACGTCGGTGTCCTCGACGGTGTCGTGGAGGAGCGAGGCCGTCAGGGTGGTGGTTTCCGCGCCGAGTTCGGCCAGGATGAGGGTGACGGCGAGCGGATGTGTGATGTACGGCTCACCGCTTTTGCGCATCTGGCCGCGGTGCGAGGTCTCCGCGAGCAGGTACGCGCGCCGCAGGACGGACAGGTCCGCGTCCGGGTGGTGCGCCCGGTGCGCCTCGGCGACGTGGCCGATGGCGTCCGGGAGCCGGTCCCGGGAGGCGGGTCCGAGCAGGGCGGCGCGGCCGAGTCGACGCAGATCAAGCCTGGTCCGGCCACGTCTGCGGAGTTCAGGGCGCGCTTCGGGGCGTGCTTCGGGGTTCGTGGCCTCTGCACTCATGGGCACCTCCGGCGGCTTCGACCGGCGGTGGCGGGCATGGGGTGAGCCCTCAGGGCCGGTGCCTGATGCTACCGACCCCACCACGTGGCGCAGTCCACCTCTCGCACAGCGTGAAACGGATCACCCATTAGAGGGAAGCTTCAGGCGAAAGCCGTTTCGGTGAGCCAGGCCGGATCGAACTCGCCCGCGGCGACGATGACGGCCGGTCCGGTCATGTCGATCTGCCCGTCGGGGTGTTCGGTGATGAGCAGGGTGCCGCCGAGGACGTCGACGGTGTACGTGACCGGCTCGCCGGTGGCGGCCGGGTCCGCGCCGTCGCGCCGGATGGCGGCCACGGCGACGGCGCAGGCGCCGGTGCCGCAGGAGCGGGTCTCACCCGAGCCGCGCTCGTGGACGCGCATCGCGACGTGCCGGGGGCCGCGGTCGACGACGAACTCGACATTGACACCGGTCGGGTAGGCGGACGCCGGGCTGTACGGGGGCGGGGTGTACAGGTTGCCGGCGTCGTCAAGGCTGTCAACGAAGGCGACCGCGTGCGGGTTCCCCATGTTGACGTTCCGGGCGGCCCAGGAGTGCTCGCCGACGGAGACGGTGACCTCCCCCTCGGGGAACCGGGCGCGCCCCATGGACACGGTGACGTCGCCCGCCTTGTCGAGGTGGACGCGCTTGACGCCGCCCCGGGTGGCGACGGCCAGGTCGCCGGCTTCGACGTGCCCGGCGTGCTGGAGGTAGCGGGCGAAGACGCGGACGCCGTTGCCGCACATCTCGGCGACGGAGCCGTCCCCGTTGCGGTAGTCCATGAACCACTCGGCCTCGTCGGCCATGTGCGCCGCGTCGGGGTGCGCGGCGGACCGCACCACGTGCAGCACTCCGTCCGCGCCGATCCCCGCGCGCCGGTCGCACAGCTTCGCGACGGCGGTGGCGGGCAGCTCGATGGCGTTGTCCGGGTCCGGGACGATCACGAAGTCGTTCTCGGTGCCGTGGCCCTTGAGGAAGGAGATGCTGGTCTGCGTCACCAGGCCATGGTAGCGAGGCGCCGCCGGCGCCGGCCGGCTCGACTGACCCGTGAGACGGGCTTCCGGGTACGCCCAGGCGCCCGGACACCCGTACGCCCAGACACCCACACGCCCTACCGCAGCCGGGCCACCCGGTACACGGCGAGCGCGACGACGGCCAGCGCGGCCAGCGCGTACAGCACCGCCACCCGCCAGTCGGGGCGCTGCCCGGCCCCGCGGGCCGGGAGTCCGGGCAGGGCGTAGCCGACGCGGCGCGCGGCCATCATGCCCCAGCCGCCCGCGCAGCAGCAGATGAGGAAGCCGAGCATGGCGACGACCGGTCCGCCGTCGCCGAACTCGAAGGCGAGGGGGAAGGCGAACATCAGGGAGCCGGAGGCGGCGAGCACCACGATGGGGGCGATCTGCCACAGCCGCAGTCGGCGCTGCGGGCGCAGTTCCACCTCGAACTCGGGGCCGGAGGCGCTCTCCACCTCGGCGGGGTCCGGGATGTCGGGGCCGTCGGGGCTCAGCCGCGCCGGTTCGGCGGGCAGTCCCAGCCCGTCAGGGGCGCCGGGGACGTCCCGCAGTGCGGGACCGCCGTCCGGGCCGGTTCCGGGCCCGGCCAGAAGCATCGGGTCCGCTTCCCGCCGCGTCTCGTCCCGCCCGGTGTCTCGAGGGCCGGCCTCCATCGCCACGCGCCCTCCCCACTCGGACTTCGTACGCCGCCGTTCACCGCCGGTGACCGCACCGGCGAGAGTTTGATGATGGCACGCCGCCGGGCCCCGCACGGGCGCCCGGGGCGTCCCGATGCCATCACGTGATCAGGCTGTGACCGCTCGTTCGACCAACGACTGCGCGAGTCCGGCGAGTTCCGGCCGGTCGGCGGCGGCGCCGCTGAGCCAGTGCACGCGCGGGTCACGGCGGAACCAGGAGTCCTGCCTGCGGGCGAACCGCTTCGTGGCCCGGACGGTCTCGGCGCGGGCCTCGTCCTCGGTGCACTCCCCCGCGAGCGCGTCGAGCACCTGCTGGTAGCCCAGCGCCCTGGAGGCGGTGATTCCGTCGCGCAGTCCGCGGGCCTCCAGCGCGCGGACCTCGTCCACCAGCCCGGCTTCCCACATGCGGTCCACCCGTAGCGCGATCCGCTCGTCGAGTTCCGGCCGGGCCACGTCGACGCCGATCTGCACGGTGTCGTAGACCGACTCGTGTCCGGGCAGGTTGGCGGTGAAGGGGCGCCCGGTGATCTCGATGACCTCCAGGGCGCGCACGATGCGGCGGCCGTTGCTGGGCAGGATCGCCGCGGCCGCGGCCGGGTCGGCGGCCGCGAGCCGGGCGTGCAGGGCGCCGGGGCCCCGCAGGGTGGCCTCCTGCTCCAGGCGGGCCCGGACCTCGGGGTCGGTGCCGGGGAACTCCATCGCGTCGAGGGCGCCGCGCACGTACAGCCCGGATCCGCCGACGAGGACCGGCGTACGGCCCTGCGCGAGCAGTTTGTCGATCTCGATGCGGGCCAGGCGCTGGTACTCGGCGACGTTCGCGGTGTCGGTGACGTCCCAGATGTCGAGGAGGTGGTGCGGGACGCCGTCGCGTTCCTCCATCGTCAGTTTGGCGGTGCCGATGTCCATCCCCCGATACAGCTGCATCGAGTCGGCGTTGACGACTTCGCCGTCGAAATGGCGGGCCAGGGCTACGCCCAGGTCGGACTTTCCGGCGGCGGTGGGGCCGACGACGGCGATGACCCGCGGGGCGGGGGCTGCTTTCCTCACCGCCCCAGTCTCGCAAACCCCACGGCATGTACCCGATCGAGTTACGTGACGGGGTGCGGGCGGGGTCGTTGCCCTTGCGAGGTTCCGGCCGGTGTGCGCGCGGCGCACGGCCGGCGCACGCCTGGCGGACACCGGTCCGGCCAAGGCGGAACTTCACTCACACGAGTAGCGTTACGGGAGTAGACATGGGCATTTTTGACCGGTTTTTTCGCAACAAGGATGAAGTCGCGCCGGAGCAGGACGCGGCCGAGCCCCTGACGGCGGAGTCCGAGACGGCCGACGAGGCCGAGACCGGGCCGGCTGAGGCCGAGGCGTCCGCGGCGGAAGGCGTCGAGATCCCGAAGCAGCAGTCGGCGGAGGTCGCCGCGGACAACGAGGCCGGCGAGAGCGCCCGTACGTAGCTACCTCCCCCGGACCGCGTCCGGGGGCACCCAGGAAAGGTGACCCATGGGCCTGCTGGACAATCTGAAGGCCAAGCTCGCGCCCGCGAAGGACAAGGTCGGGGACCTCGCGCAGCAGCACGAGGGCAAGATCGGCCAGGGTCTGGACAAGATGGCGAAGGCCGTGGACTCCAAGACCAAGGGCAAGTACCACGGCCAGATCTCGAGCGGCGCGGACAAGGCGAAGGATGCCCTGGGCAAGATCGCCCACAAGGACACCCCCGGCGGGCCGACTCCGCCGGCCGCCCCCTGAGGGCGATCCCGGAATCCGAACCGGAAAGGGGCGCGGGACCACACGGTCCCGCGCGCCGTTAGGAAGGCTAATGACCAGGCCCCCCCGAAGTACCCCACGCCTTACGGGGGGTCCTGGAACAGCAGGCGCGGC
>NZ_JBHWVJ010000138.1:0-12320 GCF_042736725.1 Streptomyces sp. NPDC060028
GTCCCGTGCGGGAGCCTCGATGTTTCACGTGAAACACGCTCCTAGCGTCCCACCGTCCCACCACCCCCGCGTCCGGAAACGACGAAGGGCCGCACCCCAGGGGGTGCGGCCCTTCATACGCAGCCCTTAGGCGGCGACGACCTCGATGCCCACGTTCGCGGCCACGTCGGCGTGCAGACGCACGGAGACCTGGTACGAACCGAGGGTCTTGATCGGGGAGCCCAGCTCAACGCGACGCTTGTCGACCTTCGGGCCACCGGACGCCTCGATCGCCGTGGCGATGTCGGACGGAGTGACGGAACCGAACAGACGACCGGCGTCACCCGCGCGGGTGGCCAGACGAACCTTCACGCCCTCGAGCTTGGCCTTGACCTCGTTGGCCTGCTCGATGGTCGAGATCTCGTGGATCTTGCGGGCGCGGCGGATCTGCGCCACGTCCTTCTCGCCACCCTTGGTCCAGCGGATCGCGAAACCACGCGGGACCAGGTAGTTGCGAGCGTAACCGTCCTTGACGTCGACGACATCGCCGGCGGTGCCGAGGCCAGAGACCTCGTGGGTCAGGATGATCTTCATTATTCGGTCACCCTTTCCTTATCGCGCGGTGGACGTGTAGGGCAGCAGCGCCATCTCACGGCTGTTCTTCACGGCCGTGGCGACGTCACGCTGGTGCTGCGTGCAGTTGCCGGTAACGCGGCGGGCACGGATCTTGCCGCGGTCGGAAATGAACTTCCGCAGCATGTTCGTGTCCTTGTAGTCCACGTACACGGTCTTGTCCTTGCAGAAAGCGCAGACCTTCTTCTTAGGCTTGCGCACAGGCGGCTTCGCCATTGTGTCTCTCCTGTGTGATCAAGAAGTGGGGATGCGAGCTGCCCTAGAAGGGCGGCTCGTCCGAGTAGCCACCGCCGGAGCCGCCGGAGCCGCCGGAGCTTCCGCCCCAACCGCCCCCGCCGCCACCCTGCTGCTGCTGGCCGCCGGCCGGCGCGCTGGACGCCCACGGGTCGTCGGAGGGAGCTCCGCCGCCCTGCGGGGCGCCGCCACTGGGGGCTCCGCCCCAGTTGCCACCGCCGCCACCCTGCTGCTGACCGCCGCCGCCGTATCCACCCTGGCCACCGCGACCGGTGGTCTTGGCGACCTTGGCCGTGGCGCTCTTCAGGCTGGGGCCGACTTCCTCGACGTCCAGCTCGTAGACCGTGCGCTTGACACCCTCACGGTCCTCGTACGACCGCTGCTTCAGCCGGCCCTGCACGATGACGCGCATGCCCCGCTGAAGGGACTCGGCGACGTTCTCCGCCGCCTGACGCCAGACCGAGCAGGTCAGGAACAGGCCTTCGCCGTCCTTCCACTCATTGGTCTGCTTGTCGAAGATGCGGGGAGTGGACGCGACACGGAACTTCGCGACCGCCGCACCCGAGGGGGTGAAGCGCAGCTCGGGGTCGTCGACGAGATTGCCGACGACCGTGATGACGGTCTCGCCTGCCATGGATGAACCTCTCGGCGGGGATTGCTGCTGGGCTGCTGTGCTACTCGATCCCGATTACCGCTGAACCGAAGTTCAGTGGGTCTCGGGGCGAAGGACCTTGGTCCGGAGAACCGACTCGTTCAGGTTCAGCTGTCGGTCAAGCTCCTTGACGACCGCAGGCTCGGCCTGAAGGTCGATGACCGAGTAGATGCCCTCGGGCTTCTTCTTGATCTCGTAAGCGAGACGACGACGGCCCCAGGTGTCGACCTTCTCAACCTTTCCGTTGCCCTCACGGACGACGGAGAGGAAGTTCTCGATCAGCGGGGAGACAGCGCGCTCCTCGAGATCGGGGTCGAGGATGACCATCACTTCGTAGTGACGCATGTGGAACCCACCTCCTTTGGACTCAGCGGCCACGGTCGTTCCGTGGCAGGAGGGTCGTGATGCGTGCGCACGGCGTCCAAGAGCAGACACCGCGCAGCTGTACAGACTACCTGCTCGACTCCTTCCGGTTGAAATCCGGCGCCAGGGGGACACAATCTGTATCCATCGGGTGTGCTCGGTGCTATGCCCCCGGCCCCTGCCGGAGGTGGGCCCGCAGCACCGCTCTGCTTCAGCCAGGAGGTGCCTTCCGATGGCACAGGCAATGCGACCCCAGTCCTCCATCTCGCTCTTCGCGACCGACGGCAAGCCCCACCCGCTCCAGGACACCCTGATGGCGGTCACCCTGGTCCTGGGCGCCGTGGCGTTCATCACGGGGTTCTTCCACAATCTGCACCTGCTCAGCTCGTGGACCGGGCTGATCGGGATCCTGACCGGCGCCTACGGACAGTTCATCTCCGTCACGACACGCGAGCGCTTCGCGCTGATCATCGGGCTGGGCGCCTCGGCCGTCGGCTTCTTCCTGGGCATGGCCCACGGCGGACTGTTCGGCGGCTGGCTGGGCTGACCGGGCGACCTCCGCGACAGGGCGCCGGCCTCCCACCGGCCCAGGCCCGGCCTGTCCCCCAGATGGGTGGCGCCCTTGTCGCAGTAGGCTTCGCGCCATAGCCAGCGAAGCCGCCGGAGGAGACGCCCCGCATGAGCCTGTCCCTGAGGACCATCAGCCGAGAGCAGCATCTGGGTTACCTCCAGAGCCTGCCCTCAGCTAGCCACTGCCAGGTCCCGGCATGGGCCGACGTGAAGAACGAGTGGCGTTCCGAGAACCTCGGCTGGTTCGACAAGTCCGGCGAACTCGTCGGCGCCGCCCTCGTGTTGTACCGCCAGCTGCCCAAGGTGAAGCGGTACCTCGCGTACCTTCCCGAGGGCCCGGTCATCAACTGGTACGCCCCCAACCTGGAGGAGTGGCTCCAGCCGATGCTGGCGCACCTCAAGCAGCAGGGCGCCTTCACCGTGAAGATGGGCCCGCCCGTCGTCATCCGCCGCTGGAACTCCACCGCCATCAAGGCCGGGATCCAGGATCCGGAGGTCAAGCGCCTGCGTGACGTGGAAGCCTCGCACATCGAGCCCCGCGCGTTCGAGGTGTCCGACAAGCTGCGCCGCATGGGCTGGCAGCAGGGCGAGGACGGCGGCGCCGGTTTCGGCGACGTACAGCCCCGCTACGTCTTCCAGGTGCCGCTGGCCAACCGCTCGCTGGACGACGTCCTCAAGGGCTTCAACCAGCTGTGGCGCCGCAACATCAAGAAGGCCGAGAAGGCCGGCGTCGAGGTCGTCCAGGGCGGTTACGACGACCTGGAGACCTGGCAGCACCTGTACGAGATCACGGCCGAGCGCGACAAGTTCCGCCCGCGTCCGCTCAGCTACTTCCAGCGCCAGTGGAAGGCCCTCAACTCCGAGGACCCCAACCGGATGCGGCTGTACATCGCCAAACACGAGGGGGAGCCGCTGGCCGCCGCCACGATGCTCACCGTCGGCCAGCACGTCTGGTACTCGTACGGGGCCTCCGCCAACCACAAGCGCGAGGTGCGGCCCTCGAACGCCATGCAGTGGCGCATGCTGCGCGACGCCTACGCGCTCGGCGCCGGCGTCTACGACCTGCGCGGCATCAGTGACACCCTGGACGAGAACGACCACCTGTTCGGCCTCATCCAGTTCAAGGTCGGCACGGGCGGCGAGGCCGTCGAGTACGTCGGCGAGTGGGACTTCCCACTCAACAAGCTGCTGCACAAGGCGCTCGACATCTACATGTCGCGCCGCTGAACCACCCCGCCCCACCCACACACACCGACCGCTGCACCACGCAGCTTTCCGAGAGAGGCTCCGGACGGGCATGGCGCTCACGCTCTACGTCGACACCGCGCGCTGGCGTGCGCACCAGAAGCAGATCCAGGACCAGTTCCCCGGGCTGATCCCGGTCTGCAAGGGCAACGGCTACGGCTTCGGCCACGAGCGGCTGTGCGAGGAGGCGACCCGGCTGGGCGCCGACATCCTGGCCGTCGGGACGACCTATGAAGCGGCCAGCATCAAGGACTGGTTCGGCGGGGACCTGCTCGTCCTCACCCCGTTCCGGCGGGGCGAGGAGCCGGTGCCGCTGCCTGACCGGGTCATCCGGTCGGTGTCTTCGGTGGACGGGGTCCGCGGCCTGGTCGGCGCCCGGGTGGTCATCGAGTGCATGAGCTCGATGCGCCGCCACGGCATCTCCGAGCAGGATTTGGGCCAGCTGCACTCGGCGATCGAGGACGTCCGCCTGGAGGGCTTCGCCCTGCACCTGCCCCTGGACCGCCCGGACGGCACGGACGCCGTCGAGGAGGTCATCGGCTGGATGGACCGGCTGCGCGCGGCCCGGCTGCCGCTGCACACCATGTTCGTCAGCCACCTCAAGGCCACGGAGCTCGCCCGGCTCCAGCAGCAGTTCCCGCAGACCCGCTTCCGGGCCCGCATCGGCACCCGGCTGTGGCTGGGCGACCACGAGGCGACCGAGTACCGCGGCGCGGTCCTCGACGTCACGCGCGTCGCCAAGGGGGACCGGTTCGGCTACCGCCAGCAGAAGGCCGCCTCCGACGGCTGGCTGGTCGTGGTCGCCGGCGGTACCTCGCACGGCGTGGGCCTGGAGGCCCCCAAGGCCCTGCACGGGGTGATGCCGCGCGCCAAGGGCGTCGCCCGGGCGGGTCTGGCCACCGTCAACCGGAATCTGTCGCCGTTCGTGTGGGCGGGCAAGCAGCGCTGGTTCGCCGAGCCGCCGCACATGCAGGTGTCGATCCTGTTCGTGCCCTCGGACGCGACCGAGCCGAAGGTCGGCGACGAGCTGGTGGCTCACCTGCGCCACACCACCACGCAGTTCGACCGGGTGCTCGACGCCTGACGGTCAGTCCTTGAGGTTCATGCCCCAGTCGACCCGCTGCCCCTCCGAGGGCGCCGCATCCTGCGGCGCCCTCGCCGCGTCGGAGAGCACGAACACGTCCGGGGCCCCGTCCAGGACCCCGCCCGAGGGGTCGTCCGACCCGTCGCGGCGTACGACGTCCCGATCGGGCAGCAGGATGTCGCGGACGACGACCGCGCACAGGTAGAGCGTGGCGAGCAGGTGGGCGGCGATCGCCAGTTGGTAGCCCTCCAGCGGCAGACCCTGGTGCTTGTCGCCGCTGGTCGTGTAGGCGAGGTAGAACCAGATTCCGAGGAAGTACAGGACCTCACCGGCCTGCCAGATCAGGAAGTCCCGCCAGCGCGGCCGGGCCAGTGCGGCGAGCGGGATGAGCCACAGCACGTACTGGGGCGAGTAGACCTTGTTCGCCAGGATGAAGGCGGCGACGACCAGGAAGGCCAGCTGCGCGAAGCGCGGACGCCTCGGGGCCGTCAGCGTGAGCACGCCGATGCCCGCGCACAGGAGGACCGTCAGGCCCGTCGCGTACGTGTTGGCACCTTCCAGAGGGTTGCCGGTGCGCTGGGAGATCAGCAGCCAGACGGAGCCGAAGTCGATGGGCCGTTCCTGGCTGAAGGTGTAGAACTTCGTCCAGCCGTCCCAGGCGTACGCCATGACGGGCAGGTTCACCACGAGCCAGGAGCCGGCCGCGCCGAGCGCCGCGACGGCGAACGCCCACCACTTGCCGGCGCGCCAGCAGAGCACGAACAGCACCCCGAGGAGCAGGACGGGATAGAGCTTTGCCGCGGTGGCCAGCCCGATGAGGACGCCGAAGGCCAGCGCCCGGCCGCGGGACCACATCAGCATCGCGGCGGCCGTGAGGGCGATGGCGAGCAGGTCCCAGTTGATCGTCGCGGTGAGTGCGAAGGCGGGGGCGAGCGCGAAGAGCAGGGCGTCCCAGGGCCGGCGCCGGTGGGTGCGGGCGACGCACACGGCGATGACCGCGGCGCAGATCATCAGCATGCCCGCGTTGACCATCCAGTACATCTGCTCGCGGTGCTGCATGGCGCCGCCGCCGGGGGTCAGCCATGACGCGATCTCCATGAAGAGACCGGTGAGCACCGGGTACTCGAGGTACTGCATGTCGCCGGGGAGCTTGTCGAAGTACGGCAGGAGGCCGTCGGCGAAGCCGCGTACGACGTAGAGGTGCGGGATGTCCGAGTAGCAGGCGTGGGTGTACTGCGAGCCGGCTCCCCGGAACCACGCCCAGTCGTAGCAGGGCAGTTTCTGCACCATGCCGAGCGCGAACATTCCCAGGGCCACGAGGACCACCACACGCACCGGGGTCAGCCAGTGGCCGCCCAGCCGGGCGTGGCGGCCCAGGGGCCCGCCGATGAGCTCGCTGCCGGCCGCGGCGACCTCGTCCTGCTGGGTGGGCAGTACGGGGCGGTCCTCGTGCACCTTCGTCATGCGCTCATCCTGCCGTACGGCGCCGGACATGGGGGAGGGCCGTCGCACGGGGTGCGACGGCCCTCGCCGGCGTGGAGCGGACGGCCGGGGGTCAGCCGGCGGTGCCGCCGGCCGGGAAGCCGGTGACTCCGCCCGGACGGCCTCTGGTCGGGGACGGCGATGGTGACGGTGATCCGCTGGCTCCGCCGTTCGTGGCTCCGCTGTTGCTGCCCCCGCCGGTGCTCGGGTCGCAGTACAGGTCCCACGGCTTGCAGGACGGCTTGCCGCCCTTGGACGGGGTCGGGGAGGCCGGGGGCTCGGAGCTCGGCGACGGGGAGGCCGGGGGCGCGGAGGGCGAGGGGACGATCGAGGGGCTGGGCGAGGGCGCACCGGAGGCGTCCGCGACGACCCCGATCTTGTCGGGCTCCGGGAAGTCCTTCTCCGGAACGCCGTTCAGCGCGTCCTTCATGTACTTGGTCCAGATCTCGGCCGGGATGTCACCACCGTGCAGGGACGGGATGTCACCCACGCCCCTCATCGAGATCAGTTCCTTCTTCTCCGCGTTGGGGTCCGAGCGGAACAGGGTGACGGAAGTGGACAGCTCGGGCGTGTAGCCGACGAACCACGCCGACATGTTCTTGTCGGTGGTACCGGTCTTGCCCGCGGCGGGCCGGCCCAGCTTCTTCGCCTTGGTACCGGTGCCGTTCTCGACGACGTTGCGCAGCACCTTGGTGATGTTGTCGGCGATGGAGTTGTCCATGGCCTGCTGCGCCTTGGGGGCCTCGAAGCCGGGCAGGTCCTTGCCGTCCTTCTGGACGCCGCGCACGGAGTACGGCTCGTGGTGGGTGCCGGAAGCCGCGAAGGTGGCGTACGAGTCGGCCATCCGGATGGCGCTGGGGGTCGAGGTGCCCAGCGCGAAGGAGGCGTTGTTGTTCGGGTCGAAGGACTCCGGGAGGATGCCGGCGGACTGGGCGACCGACTTCACCTTTTCGTGGCCCACGTCGAAGACGAGCTGGGCGAACGGGACGTTGATGGACTTCTCCATCGCCTCGTTCAGGGTCACGTACCCGTAGGCGGTCGGGCTCTCGTTCTTCTGCTTGAACGGCTTGCCGGAGTTGTCGCGCAGCGGCTTGCCCTCACGGTTGTTGATCACGGTGAGGTCGTTGGCCATGTACTTGCTGTCGGCGGAGATCCCGGCGCCGTTGGAGTTCTGGGTGCCGTACTGCATGGCCGCCGCCAGCACGAACGGCTTCCAGGTCGAGCCGACCTGGACACCCGTGGTGTTCGCGTTGTTGTTGAAGTGCTTCTTGTCGAAGCCCGGACCGCCGTACAGGGCGACGAGGGCGCCTGACTTCACGTCCACGGAGGCGGCGCCGAACTGGACGAAGGTGTCGGTCTCGGGCCGCTTCTTCTCGTCGATCAACCCGTCGCGGGTCTCCTCGACGGCCTTGACCAGCGCGTCCACCTTCGGCTTGTCGAAGGTGGTGTGGATCTGGTAGCCGCCCTTGGCCAGGTCCTCCACCGTGAGGCCCTTGGTCTTCATCACGTAGGCCTTGGCGGTGTCGACCATGTAGCCGATCTGCCCGGACATGTTGCGGGCCTGCTCGGACTCGATGATCTTGGGGAATTCCTTGTACTGCTGCCGCTCGGACTGCTCCATGCGGCCCACCGTGACCTCGCGGTCCAGCACCCAGGCCCAGCGCTGCTTGGCCCGCTCGGTGTTCAGCTGCGGCGTGGCCGCGGTGCCGATGCCGCCGTCCGGGTTGTAGAGGTTGGGGCCCTTGAGCACGGAGGCCAGGAAGGCGCCCTCGGAGGGGGTCAGGTCCTGGCAGTCCTTGCCGAAGTACGCGCGGGCGGCCGCCTGGATGCCGTAGGCGTCACGCCCGTAGTACGCGGTGTTCAGGTAGCCCGCGAGGATCGTGTTCTTCTCCTCGGTCACACCCAGTTTTATCGAGATGAAGAGCTCGGTGACCTTGCGCTTGAGCGTCTGGTCGGAGTCCAGGTACGTGTTCTTCACGTACTGCTGGGTGATCGTCGAGCCGCCCTGGGTGGATCCGCCCTTGGCCATGTTCCACACGGCGCGGGCGACACCCATCGGGTCGACGCCCTTGTCCGACTCGAAGGACTCGTTCTCCGCCGCGATCACGGCGTTCTGCATCGACCGGGGGATCCTCCCGATGGGCACGATCTGGCGGTTCATCGACCCGCCGGTCGCGACCATCTGGGTGTCGTCGGCCCAGAGGTAGACGTTGTTCTGTGCCTTGGCCGCCTTGTTCGCGTCGGGTGTGTTCACCGAGGCGATACCGATGCCGGCGCCCGCCGTGACGACCGCGAAGAAGCCCAGAGCCGTGCCGCCGACGAGCTTCCAGGACGGGACGAAACGCTTCCAGCCGTCCCTGTCGGAGCGCGGGTAGTTGATGAACCGCTTGTCCGGCCGCCCCGTCCCTCCACCGCCCTTGGCACCACCGCGTCCGGCGGACGGCCGTCCGCCGGCCCGGCGGGCCTCGGAGCGGCTGCCGTGACCGGGCTGCTCCCCGTGCGGGCCGCCGGGTGTAGCGGTCGGGACGTCACGTCCGGACGCGCCACCCCTGCCGGGGCGCTGCTGGGCAGCCCGGCGGGCCGCAGCGCGACCACCGCCTTCGGGCTGCGGCGGTTTGCGTCGGTGCTCGCTCATCGAACGACTACTCCTCGGGCAGGCGAGTGGCCTGGAAGCGGCGGGTGAGTTCCGGTTCCCCCCGGCGTCATGGCCCACAGACTACGCACGCTCAAAACCCAATCAGTGCCGAAGTTCACCCCAAAACAGGCAACTTGCCTCGTACGAATTGGTGATGTGATGCCGGTCACCTCTCCCCCACTTGTAGCCGAGGGCGCCCCGTTCTATCGTCTGGATGTATCGAGCCGATACATCAGCTCGACATAACGACTCCGAAGCGGATGAGGGGCAGGCGGATGAGCAGGCGCTCAGGCATCCTTGAGTTCGCCGTCCTCGGCCTGCTTCGCGAATCCCCCATGCACGGGTACGAGCTGCGCAAGCGGCTCAACACCTCGCTGGGGGTGTTCAGGGCATTCAGCTACGGAACGCTCTACCCCTGCCTCAAGACGCTCGTCACCAACGGCTGGTTGATCGAAGAACCGGGCAACGCCCCGGAAGACGCTCTCGCCGCTTCACTCGCAGGGCGCCGCGCCAAGATCGTCTACCGGTTGACGGCAGCAGGTAAGGAGCACTTCGAGGAGCTGCTCTCCCACACGGGACCCGATGCCTGGGAGGACGAGTCCTTCGCCGCCCGCTTCGCCTTCTTCGGCCAGACCGAACGAGAAGTGCGCATGCGGGTGCTGGAGGGCCGCCGGAGCCGGCTGGAAGAGCGCCTGGAAAAGATGAGGGCCTCGCTCGCCCGTACGCGGGAGCGCCTCGACGACTACACGCTTGAGCTGCAACGGCACGGCATGGAGTCCGTGGAGCGCGAAGTGCGCTGGCTGAACGAGCTCATCGAGAGTGAGCGGGCGGGACGGGATCAGAGACGACCCGGTCCGTCCGACGAAACTGCAAAGTGAGACCTGCACCTCGCAGGCCTCGTCCGAGAACAAACAGGGAGCAACCGGAATGGGTTCGGTTCGCGTAGCCATCGTCGGCGTGGGCAACTGCGCCGCCTCGCTGGTGCAGGGCGTCGAGTACTACAAGGACGCCGACCCGGCGGCCAAGGTCCCCGGTCTGATGCACGTCCAGTTCGGCGACTACCACGTGCGTGACATCGAGTTCGTCGCCGCGTTCGACGTCGACGCGAAGAAGGTCGGCCTCGACCTCTCGGACGCCATCGGCGCCAGCGAGAACAACACCATCAAGATCTGCGACGTCCCGAACACGGGCGTGACCGTGCAGCGCGGTCACACCCTTGACGGTCTGGGCAAGTACTACCGCCTGACCATCGAGGAGTCCGCCGAGGCTCCGGTCGACGTGGTCCAGATCCTCAAGGACCGTCAGGTCGACGTCCTGATCTGCTACCTCCCCGTCGGCTCCGAGGCCGCGGCGAAGTTCTACGCCCAGTGCGCCATCGACGCCAAGGTCGGCTTCGTCAACGCCCTCCCGGTCTTCATCGCCGGCACCAAGGAGTGGGCGGACAAGTTCACCGAGGCCGGTGTCCCGATCGTCGGCGACGACATCAAGTCGCAGGTCGGCGCCACCATCACGCACCGCGTGATGGCGAAGCTGTTCGAGGACCGCGGTGTCCGTCTTGAGCGCACCATGCAGCTCAACGTCGGCGGCAACATGGACTTCAAGAACATGCTCGAGCGTGACCGCCTCGAGTCGAAGAAGATCTCCAAGACGCAGGCCGTCACCTCGCAGATCCCCGACCGTGAGCTCGGCGAGAAGAACGTCCACATCGGCCCGTCCGACTACGTCGCGTGGCTCGACGACCGCAAGTGGGCCTACGTCCGCCTCGAGGGTCGCGCCTTCGGCGACGTCCCGCTGAACCTCGAGTACAAGCTCGAGGTGTGGGACTCCCCGAACTCCGCCGGTGTCATCATCGACGCCCTGCGTGCCGCGAAGATCGCCAAGGACCGCGGCATCGGCGGCCCGATCCTGTCGGCTTCGAGCTACTTCATGAAGTCCCCGCCGGTGCAGTACTTCGACGACGAGGCCTACGCGAACGTCGAGAAGTTCATCAAGGGCGAGGTCGAGCGCTAGTCGAGCCCGAGGGTCCTTGAGGACTCCTTGACTTCGGCTGTTCTTCCGCGGAGGGTCCCCGGGCAATACGCCCGGGGACCCTCCGCGTATGTGACCCTTGCCCTCATGGCTGTCGTACGTGATCTGCGCGTACTCCTGCGTCTGAGGGACTTCCGCAACCTGCTCGCCGTGAGGCTGCTCTCCCAGGCGGCGGACGGCGTCTACCAGGTGGCGCTCGCGACCTACGTCGTCTTCTCCCCCGAGAAGCAGACCTCGCCCGCGGCCATCGCCTCGGCCATGGCGGTGCTGCTGCTTCCCTACTCGGTCGTCGGCCCGTTCGCCGGAGTGCTGCTCGACCGCTGGCGCCGCCGCCAGGTCTTCTTCTACGGCAACCTGCTGCGGGCCCTCCTCGCCTGCGTCACCGGCATGCTGATCGTCTCGCACGTGCCCGACTGGCTGTTCTACGCCTCGGCCCTGTCGGTGACCGCCGTCAACCGGTTCGTCCTGGCCGGGCTCGCCGCCTCCCTGCCGCGGGTCGTCGGTCCGGACCAGCTGGTCACCGCGAACGCTCTCTCCCCCACCGCCGGAACACTCGCGGCGGTCGCCGGCGGAGGGCTGGCCTTCCTCGTCCGGCTGCTGGCCTCCGACTCCGACGCAGCCGTCGTCCTGCTCGGGGCGAGCCTCTACCTGTGCGCGGCCCTCGCCTCCCTGCGCCTGGCCATCGGCCTCCTCGGGCCCGACCACCGCCCGGGCCGGACCCACCCGTCGGTCACCGAAGGGGTCACCCTCACCATCCGGGGCATGGCCGAGGGCCTGCGGCACCTGGCCGACCGGCGCGATGCGGCCAAGGCGCTCGGCGCCATGACCATGATGCGGTTCTGCTACGGAGCCCTGTTCGTCACGCTGCTCATGCTCTGCCGCTACTCGTGGTCGGACAACGAATCCGACGGCCTGGCCCTGCTGGGTATCGCGGTCGGCGTCTCCGGGGCCGGCTTCTTCGCCGCCGCCGTCATCACTCCCTGGCTGGTGGGCCGGCTGGGCACCCTCGGCACGATCACCGTCTGCGCCGCGGGCGCCGCGGTCCTGGTGCCGGCGCTCGGCCTGTTCTTCGCCCCCGGACCGATGCTGGCCGCCGCCTTCGTCCTGGGCCTCGCCACCCAAGGCGCCAAGATCTCCACCGACACCGTCGTCCAGTCCCGGGTGGACGACGAGTTCCGCGGTCGCGTCTTCTCCGTCTACGACGTGCTCTTCAATGTCGCGTTCGTCGGCGCCGCGGCCGTGGCCTCGCTCATGCTCCCCGTCAACGGGCAGTCGGCACCGCTGATCCTGACCGTGGCCGCGCTGTACGCCGCCACCTCGCTGCTCCTCGCCCGGCAGGGGCGATGTTTCACGTGAAACATCGCCCCTGAGCGAAGCGCGAACGGCACCGGCGGTCGATGTTTCACGTGAAACAT
>NZ_JBHWVJ010000139.1:0-11754 GCF_042736725.1 Streptomyces sp. NPDC060028
GGGCACGAACTACATCGACGCCGTCAAGGGCCTGGTCGGCCGGGTCCTCGCCCAGTGTCACTACACGGTCACCGCCACGCGGCCGAGGCGCTCACACAGGGCCGTGCGGTCGGGCTTGCCGGCCGGGGTCAGCGGGATCCGGTCCACCAGCAGCAGGTGCTCGGGGTGCTTGCGCCGCTCCAGGCCGCGCCGCCCGAGGTGTTCGCCGAGCGAGCCGAGGGTGGGGGCCTGTGCGCCGCGCGGTACGACGCAGGCCGCGAGCCTCTCTCCCATCAGTTCGTCCGGTACTCCGACGCACACCACGTCGCGCACGCCGGGGTGGGCGGCGAGTTCCCGTTCCACCTCGGCGGGGCTGATGTTGGCGCCGCCGCGGATGACGATGTCCTTGAGGCGGCCGACGACGTGCAGCAGCCCGGCCCGGTCGATCCGGCCGAGGTCGCCGGTGCGGACCCAGCCGTCGGCGGTGCGGTAGCGGGCGTCCAGCTCCCGCGAGCCGACGTAGCACATGGGGGTCATGGGGCCGCGCGCGATGATCTCGCCGATCTCGCCGTCCGGGAGCGGCTCTCCCGTCCCGGTGTCGGTGATGCGGATGTCGGCGACGCGCGGGTCGGGGCGGCCGGCGACGATGCCCGCGCCGTCCGGGCCGCCCTCCTCCACCTCCGACGTGGAACTTCCGAGCCCCGTGTGGCAGTTGACTCCGTCGGCCGAGCCGTACAGGTTGACGACCGGGCAGCGAAAGGCGCGGGCCGCTTGTTCGGCGGTGGTCTCGTCGAGGGCGGAGCCGCCGAGCACCAGGGCGGTGGGGGCGGGCAGTTCACCGTACTGCGGCGGGTCCTGGCGGCCGTGATCCTCCAGGAGGTCGAGCATCATGCGCACCATCGTGGGGACGCCCAGGACGTGCGTGGGGGCGTGCTCCCGGATCGCCGCGAGGGCCGCCTGCGGGGTGAAGTGCTCCAGGAGGACGAGGGTCCCGCCGTGCCGGGCCAGGGTGACGGCGGTGCCGCTGGAGCCGAAGGCGGAGCCGAGCGGTACGAGGAACAGTGCGCGCGGCGGGGTCCCGTCCGGCATGAGCGAGGCGAGGAAGTTGCCGCGGCCGCCGGCGAGGGCGTTGTGGGAGTACGCGATCATCTTCGGATCCGCCTCCGAGCCGGAGGACACCAGGATGCGGGCGGCGCTGTCGGGGTGGGGGCGGGCGGGTACGAAGGCGGCCGGGTCGGAGCGCAGCAGCCCCGACAGCGGAATCGTTCCTTCTGGTGCGGTTCCCGGCCCGGCGGCGATGACGTGGCGCAGTGCGGGCAGACTCGCGGCCAGCGTGCGCAGGTCGGCGGCGTGCCGGTTCCCCCGGTGTCCGACGGACGCGATGACGGCGACGGCCTCGGCTCTGCGCAGCAGGGACTCGGCCTCCAGACTGCCCCGGCCCACGGGGAACGGCAGCGCCACCGCGCCGATCGCGGCCAGCGCCAGGTCGGCCATGACGGCCGCGCGCCCGTTGGGGAGTTGTACGCCCACCACGTCGCCCGCCCGTATGCCGAGCTCCGCGAGCCCGGTGGCCAGACAGCGCACCTTGCGGTCCAGGGCCGTGTAGCAGAGCGCCCCCTTGGAGTCGAGGACGGCGGTGCGGTGCAGATCGGAGATCTGGCGGGCCCGGAAGAGGCTGTAGAGGTCGAGATCGGGGCAGGTGCCGTCGACCGCCCAGGAGCGGCGCAGGCCCGTGGGCAGCAGGTCGTGCAGGGCGACGGTCATGTGAAGCTCCAGGGGTCGGGAACGGCGGGGGCACCGTGCGCGTCCCGGCTGATCGAGCCGGTGAAGCGCGGGTCGTGGTGCAGTTCGGCCGGATCGGCGGTGACGGGAGTGGCGGCGAGCCCGTGGGCGCGCAGCCGGGCGACCGCCTCGCCGGTGGTCAGGGCGCTCAGGTCATGGGCGGCCGCGGCCGCGGCGCAGGCGTCGGCGGGCGCCACCCGGCCGTCGGCGGTGTGCAGCGGTCTGCGGAAGCCGGCCGGGCGACGCGGGTCCCGCCCCTCCCGCACCCGCCGCAGGGCGGGGCCGATCAGCACGTCGGAGGCGCCGAGCAGGGAGGAGTCGACGCGGACGCCCTGCCCGGTGCGCTCGCGCGTCAGCAGCCCGGCGAGCACGGCCTCGGCGCCGAGCAGCCCGCCCAGGACGTCGAGGAGGGTCATCAGGGAGGGCGCCGGCGCCTCGTCCCGCGGGCGGACGGCCTCGCCGACGCCTGTACGGGCCTGGACCATGAAGTCCGTGCCCATCGGGGTGTCGGTGAGCCGGCCGGCCGCGCCGGGACCCCAGCCGCCGGTGTACGCGTAGACGAGCGCCGGGTTCACGGCGGCCAGGTCGGCGTGGTCCAGGCCAAGTTCGGCCGCCTTGCCGGGGGCCCAGTTGTGCAGGAACACATCGGCCCCGGCGGCCATCTCGAGCAGTCGGCGCCGCTCGCCGGGTGACTTGATGTCGACTTCCACGGCCTGCTTGCCCCGGTTCAGCGCGAGCCAGCGGGCGGAGACGCCCGAGCAGGCGGGGGGCATGCCGCGCAGCGGGTCGCCGCCCGGCGGCTCGATGCGGATCACGTCGGCTCCGAGCAGGCCCAGCAGGTGCGCGGCCAGGGGTGCCTGGATGCGGCGGCCCGCCTCCAGCACGGTCAGTCCCGCCAGGGGCTTCGCCGGGGTGGGCGCCGCCTTCGGGGCGCGGTGGCCCGCGCCGGCGGTATGCGCTCCCGCGGCCCCCGGCCCGTACGGGGTCACGGACCAGGGGGCGGCCCCGTCGTGCTCGGCGGCGCGCTCGGCCAGGCTCCGCAGCCGGCACACCTCGGCGCCGGACCGGGCCGCGGCCTGTCGCAGGCGCTGCCAGGGGTGGGCCCGCGCGGTGGCGTGCAGGGCCGGCGGGAAGGGGGCGCAGGCGGTGGCGTACCGGAACTGGAACGGCCGCCACCCGGCCCGTATCGCGTCGGCGGGGGCGTCCAGGGCCCGCCAGAAGGCGGCCCACGCCTCCGGGTCCAGCGTTTCCAGCTCGAAGAGCGTGCCGTCGGCCGAGGTGAACGGCGGTCCTCCGGGGGCGATGTCGGCCGCTTCGCCTTCGTCGGCCCCGGACGCGGCGAGGTACTGCGAGACCGCCAGCAGGCCGGCCCGGTCCGCGCTCGTCTCCACCCGCGCGGCCGCCGCCCCGCCCCGGGCCTGGCCGAGCAGTCCCGCGAGGAGCCCCTGCGTGGCGAGCACGGCCGCCGCGGTGGCGGTGTAGTCGGCGGCGAGGCCGCGCGGTTCGCCGTCCCGGCGCCCGTGGACCGCCATGATGCCGGTGGCGGCCTGCGCGGTGGCCTCGTCGGTGATGCCGCTCGCCGGGTCAGCCGACCAGCTCAGGCGGGCTTCCTGGTGGCCGAGGCCGACGCCGCTCCCGGTCAGGGTGATCCGCGCGCTGTGCGCGTCCGGGGCCTCCTGCGGGTGTGCGGGCGCGGGCGCGGGGCCTGCACCCAGGAGTGCGAGGTGCCCGGTGACGAGGCCGGTCAGTGCGGGCGGCCCCGAGGCCGCCACCTGCAGCCCGTCGAGCGGCCGGACGGTCGGCGCGGTGACTGGTGACGCCATGCCTCTCCTCTTCTCCTTGCGGATCTTCTTGCTGCGGAACGCGGGAACCAGCTCAGGTGCGCACCCGACCAGCTCCACGGGCAGACAGTCGGACTGCTGTTCCCGCGGGTTCCCGGCGGAGTGGAGGAAAGTGGTGGAGGAGCACGGCGACACGCATCAACTGCGGTGCCGCACAGAGGAGTTCGTACGGAGTCGGGTGATGCCGTACGAGCCGGTGCTCGACGCCGGCGGTCCCGCAGCCGCAGCCGCCCTGCGGGAGTTGCGCGACCGGGCGCGGCAGGAGGGCCTGTGGGCCCTGCCGCTCCCCGTCGAACAGGGCGGCCAGGGAGTCCCGTTGGCCGCGTACGCCGAACTCGCCGAGGCCGAGGGCGCGAGCGACCACGGGCCCGCCGCCCTGGGCTCCGCACCGCTGCTCGACGTCACGATGATGGAGCGGCACGGCTCCGGCCGGGTCCGCGACCTGTACCCGAAGTTGCTGACCTCGGGCGGGCTCCGCGCCTGCTACGCGATGACCGAACCCGACACGCCCGGCACCGATCCCTTCCTCACCGCCACCCGCGCCGAGGAACAGGCCGACGGGAGCTGGATCGTGAGCGGCCGCAAGTGGTTCGTGTCCGGCGCCGCCGAAGCCGACCTGGTCACGGTGCTGGTCCGCACCGACGGCGAGCCGGGGGACCGCGAAGGGCTCTCGCTGCTGGTGGTTCCCACCGGCTCCGCCGGCTTCCGGGTGGTGCGCGAGCTGCCGGTCTTCGGCGCGTCCGGCCAGTGGGAGATCGGGTTCGACCGGGTCCGGGTGCCCGCCGACCATCTCCTCGGCGAGCGCGGCCGGGCCCTGTCGATCGCGGGGGAGCGGCTCCAGTTGGGCCGCACCCTGCGCTGCCTGCGCTGGCTCGGCCAGGCTCAGCGCGCCTTCAACCTGTTGGTCGCGCGCGCCAACTCCCGTATCGGGTCGCGTGGTTCGCTGGGCGGGCACCAGCTCGTCCAGCAGCACGTCTTCGAATCGCTGCTCGCGCTGCGCACCACCCGCCCGCTGGTGCACGAGGCGGCCGCCAGGATCGGCGCCGGGCTCGACGCGCACGTCGAGGTGGGCCTGGCCAAGGTGGCCGCGGCCCGCATGCTCCAGCGGGTGGCGGATGCGGCGATCCAGGTCCACGGCGCGGCCGGGCTCGGCCCCGACACCCCGCTCCCCGCGCTGTTTCGCACGGGACGCGCAGCCCGCATCCTCGACGGGCCGGACGAGCTGCACATCACCTCGGTGGCCCGCCGGGTGCTGCGCGCCCACGCGTCCGAGACGGCCTAGTGCCGTGGCCTTCCGGTCACAGCCCTTAGGACACCGGGTTCTCGACCAGCGTGACCCGGTTGCCATCGGGATCGTGGACGGCGGCGAACCTCGAGATGCGGCCTCCGGTCTGAACCGGGCCGGCCGGCAGGCCGCGGGCGGCGAGGTCCGCCAGCGCCCGGTCCAGGTCGTCCACCTGCAGGTTGATCAGCGTCGAACCGGCGTGCTCGGGGTCCTGGTAGACCTGGAGCCAGCCGTTGGGGGTGAGGTGCCAGTCCGCCAGCCCCGGCATCGGCTGCCTGTCGGCCGGCCTGGCCAGCAGCCGCTCGTACCAAGCCACCGACTGTTCGATGTCACTCACCGGGGCGACCGCGAGCACGCGTGTGACGAGCATGATGAGGTCCTCTTCTCCATGTGCCTGCCGTGTCTTCGTCCATGCAGACCCATCCCGGCGGGAAATGCGCCACCGACACGCGGCGGCGGGCCGGTCAGGCCTCCCGGATGTCGGCAAGGCCGGTCAGCTCGGCCAGCGCCTGCGCCAGGAAGAAGTCCCCCCACACCAGTTCGTGCCGTACGGCGGTGCCTCGCGCGGCGTCGTGGCAGCCGTCCAGCAGCCGGCCCCGGGCCAGGTGCCTGAAGACCAGCCGCTCCAGGATCGCGGTCGCGCGCTCGGCGTACGCGAGGGCTCCGGGGTCCGGGAGGCGGGCGAGTTTCAGCAGGGCGACCGCCGTGATGGCGGCGGCGGAGGTGTCCAGGGGGCCGTCAGGACGGGCCGTGTCCGCCGGCGGGACGAGCTCCGCGGGCTCGGCTGCCAGCCGGCGCGCAGCCTCCGCGAGCCGGCCCGGGGGCGTACGGGCGGCAACTTGGGGGCGGTGCAGGGCGTCGGCCACCGCCAGCAGCAGCCACGCCCGTCCCCGGCTCCAGCCGGGCGGCGGGTCCTCGCACGCGAGCCAGCCGCCGCCGTCGGCGTCGAAGGACCAGGCCGGGACGAATGCCCGGCCGTGGCCGTCCGTGCCGCAGTCGTCGCCGTCGCCGCACAGGTCGAGGTGCCGGTTCAGGTGCGCGGCGGCCGCCTCGGCGCCCTCCCGGCCCGCGGCGCCGAGCAGCCCCGCCATGCCGGGTACGCCGTCGACCCGGGCCAGCAGCCGCGGGCCGCCGAAGGCCGACCCCCACGGCACCAGCCCCAGTTCGCCGTCCACCGCGGCCAGCGCCGCCCGGGCGGCTCGGGTACGCAGCTCGCGCGCCCCGCGGTCCTCACCGGCCAGGGCGGTCCCGTACCAGAGGATCAGCCCGCGCGTGGCGGTGTCGGCCGCCACCCAGTCGGCCAGCCGCGCGGTGCAGGCCGAGGCGGCCGCCCGGTCGGCGGCGTCCCCGGTGTGCCGGGAGCGCAGCCACAGCAGTGCGGCCCAGAAGCCGCCGGTCCACGCGCCCCGGCCGGTGGTCACCCAGCGGCCGGTGCCCGGGTCGGCGTACAGCGGGAAGCGCTCGCCGGCTTCGGCCCGGGTGGCGCCGACCCGGTCGAGCACGTCGGCCAGGGCCGGCCCGGCCCACGCGGGCGGCGGCCCGGGGCTCACGCCGCACCCCGAGGGGCGCGGCGCCGCTCCCGTACCGCCCAGGTCGTCGCGACGGCGCAGGCCGCGGCGAACTCGGTCGCGACCAGCAGCCAGCCTGGGCCGTAGCGGTCGGCCTGCGCGAGGAGCCCGAAGAGCGGCGGCCCGACCGCGAACCCGGCGAAGAACCCGGCCGAGACCCGTGCGGAGTCCCGCCCGGCGCGGCCGGGGGCGGCCCGCTGCATCACCAGCACCATCGAGACGGCATTGCCCGATACGGCGAACACCCCCGCGGCCACCGCGCCGGCCCAGACCAGGGGCGCCGCGTACAGGGCCGCCGCGAACAGGCCCGCCGCCCCCACCGCCCCGCCGGCCAGCAGGCCCGGCAGCCACTCGGCCCGCCCCGGCCGGGCCGCCTTCGACCAGCCCACCCGGCCGGCGATGCCCGCGACGCCGAGAGCCGCCACCAGGGCCGCGGCCGCCGTGGGCCCCATGTCGAGCCGCTCGGTGCCGAAGAGCGCGACGTAGGTGTTGACGGAGGCGATCCCGCAGCCCAGGAACAGCGAGAAGACCGCCAGCCAGCCGGTGGCACCGTGCGATACCCGCTCCTCGTCCCCGTCCGACGGGGTACGCGGCGGTGCCTTCCGCGTCGGCGGATCGGCGGGCAGCGCACGCAGTGCCCACGCCGCCGCCACCGCCGCCGTGGCGGCCGCGGTCCACACCGCGCCGCGCCAGCCGACGCCGCTCGCCAGTGCCGCCAGCGGGAGTCCGGCCGCGAACGCGCCCAACTGCACGCCGGATTGCTTCATCCCGGTCACCGGGCCCCGCCGGGCGGGGGGCACGGCGGCCAGGATCGCCTTGTTGGTCGCCGGATTGGCCAGCGCCTGGGGCAGCCCGCCGAGCGCGACGGCGGCGAGGAGGAAGCCCGGGCCGGGCGCCGCGCCGATCAGTGCGAGCGCGACGGCGGAGACGAGGAGGAGGGTGACGAGGGAGCGGCGCGGGCCGAACCGGTCCACCACCCGGCCGCCGACCGGCGACAGGACGGCCGCCGTCCCGAATCCGATCGTCGTGGTCAGGCCGAGCAGGGTGGGGGTGACGCCCAACTCGTCCACCAGCCGCGGGCCGAGCGCGCCGAGCAGGAACAGTTGCAGCATCGAGAAGGCCATCGCGCAGGTGAGCAGGGCCGTCAGCGGGCCACGCCCCGGCCCGCCCTCGGGCAATGCCCCGGATGCGGCGCCGCGTGGCGTTTCGGACGGCGCCCCGGACACCGCCCCGTGTGCCGCTTCGGGCGTCCTCTCGGGCGCCGCTTCGGATGTCCCCTCGGACGCCGTCTCGGACGCCGTCTCGGACGCCTCCTCGGACTGCCGCGCCGGCGCCGCCGGCGCCTTCCGCTCCCCCACCGCTGACTCCGTTCCCGCGCCGCCCTCTGGTCCGCGGGAGGAGTCGGCCGGGCCGCCCCGGGAGTTCCCGGCGTCTGAAGTGGCCCCGGTCACATGGCGACTTGAGGCGTACTCAGGGCATGCTCCGATTGTGAGTGCCCCTCTGTGAAGGGCCCGACCGGGATGCGACGATGAGCCCGTCATGACTCCGGGGCGATGTTGCCGTGCGGTTCGGGCCGCGATGTTCGCGGCCACCTGCGTGCTGCTCGCAGCGCTCGGCCACGTGTTCATGTCCGCTGCGCCCGTCCCCTGGTGGGTGCTGGCCTCGGCGCTCGCCGCGACCGGCGCGCCCGCCTGGCTGCTCGCCGGAAGGGAACGCGGTCTGGCGGCCGTCACCGGCGCCGCCGTCGCCGCCCAGGCGGCCCTGCACGCCGGATTCTCCCTGGCCCAGGCCGCGGCGACGCAGGCCTCGGCCCGGGCCGCGACGCACAGCTCGCCGCCACCGCCGGGCTCCGGCCACGCCCACCACGACATGGCCGGTATGGCCGACATGGCTGACATGGCTGACATGGCTGACATGGCTGACATGGCCGACGCCACGGGGACCATGCCCGGCCCGGGCGGGATGCCGACGACCGGCATGCTCGCCGCCCACCTGCTGGCCGCCCTGCTCTGCGGCCTGTGGCTCGCGTACGGGGAACAGGGCGCCTTCCGCGTCCTGCGCGCCGTGGCGAGCCGGCTCCTCGTACCGCTGCGGCTGGTCTTCCGCCTGGCCGAACCCGCGCACCGGCCGCGCGTACGCCCCCGCGGGGACCGGCGCGGCCGCCCGCCTCGCCGGCTCCTGCTCGTCCACGCCATCACCTCACGGGGTCCGCCCTCGGGGACCGCTGTCATCTGACAGCCGGCTCCCCGACGCGCGACGGTCCGTCAAACCCGCAGGTCCACAGTCCACCAGGGCCACGGGACCACAGGGCCCACACGGCACGCCGCCGCGCCTCGGGCATCGGTCATGCCGTCCGGCAGGCCGTACCTCTCACCGGCCCGCCGTGCGGCGCCGGACACCGGATCCACCGTCCCGGATCCCGGATCCCCAGAAGGACATCAGGCGATGACCCCTGCCCTGCTCCCCCGCCCCGACACCGTCCGCCCGGACCCCGCCCCGGCGGCGGCGCCGTACGCGCGCCGCAGCGACGGTCCCGACGAGGCGACCACCCTCCTCGCGCTCGCCGCCCGCGACGGCGATCCCGACGCCGTGGACCGCTTCGTACGCGCCCTGCAGTGCGACGTCCGGCGCTATGTCTCCTACCTCAGTGCGGACCCGCAGTCCGCCGACGACCTCACCCAGGAGACCTTCCTGCGGGCCTTGGGCAGCCTCCACCGGTTCGAGGGCCGCTCCTCGGCCCGTACCTGGCTGCTGTCCATCGCCCGCCGCACCGTCGTGGACAGCCTGCGCCGCAGCGCCGCCCGGCCCAAGGTCGCGGACCGCGACGACTGGCAGAGCGCCGCCGAACAGGCCCAGCCGCTGGGCCTGCCCGGCTTCGAGGACGGCATCGCGCTCGCCGAACTCCTGGCGGCGATCCCCACCGAGCGGCGCGAGGTGTTCGTCGCCACCCAACTGCTCGGGCTGCCGTACGCGGACGCGGCCGCCGCCCTCGGCTGCCCCATCGGTACGGTCCGCTCCCGGGTCGCCCGGGCCCGTACCTCCCTGATCGAGCTGCTCTGACCCGGCCGAACGCCGCTGTCGCGGGACCGTTTTGGTTTGGCAGGGGATCCTCAATACGATCCGGCGATGATCACAAGAAAATGGCTGGCGGGCCTGGCCTGCGGCCTGCTGGCCACTTTGGCCGTCGGGCTCTTCCCGGCGAGCGCCTCCGCCGGTGAACCCGTGTCGAAAGAACCCCCCAAGGTAGAGCTGGTCTTGGACGTCAGCGGCTCCATGCGGGCGCAGGACATCGACGGGCAGTCCCGGATGTCCGCGGCGAAGCAGGCGTTCAACGAGGTGCTGGACGCCGTACCGGACGAAGTACGGCTCGGCATACGGACGCTCGGGGCCAACTACCCCGGTGACGACAGGAACGTGGGCTGCAAGGACACCAAGCAGCTCTACCCGGTGGGCCCGCTCAACCGGACCGAGGCGAAGACGGCGGTGGCGACCCTCGCCCCCACCGGCTGGACCCCCATCGGCCCGGCCCTGCTGGGGGCGGCCGATGACCTCAAGGGCGGTGACGCCACCCGCCGGATCGTGCTCATCACCGACGGCGAGGACACCTGCGCCCCGCTCGACCCGTGCGAAGTCGCCCGCGACATCGCGGCCAAGGGCATCCACCTGGTCATCGACACGCTCGGGCTCGTCCCGGACGCCAAGACCCGCAACCAGCTGATCTGCATCGCAGAGGCCACGGGCGGCACCTACACCTCGGTGCAGCACACGGCCGAACTGTCCGGTCGCGTCAAGCAACTGGTGGACCGGGCCGCCGAACCCGTCGTCACTCCGGTGGCGACCGCGGGGACCGGGCAGTGCCAGGACGCCCCGCTCCTGAAAGCCGGCATCTACAGCGACCGGGAGACCTTCGGCGAGCACCGCTGGTACCGGGTCGCCGTCAAGCCGGGCCAGGAGCTGCGGGCCTCGGTGAGCATCGGCGCCGACCGCGCGGTCAACAACGACTACGGCGTACTGCTGCGCGCGACCACCGAGCACGGACGGGAGATCGTCCGCGGCTCGGAGGCGGGCGACGGCCGCACCGACCTGATCTCGTCCGGCCTGCGCTACCCGAAGGCCACCCTCGACGACGCGGACGGCAACGCCGAGACCGCGCCGGAGACGGTGTGCCTGCAGGTCGGCAACTCCTTCTCGGCGCCCGCGTCGGTCAAGACCACCCCGGGCATGCCCGTCGAGCTGACCATCGACCTGGTGGACGGCCCGGACGAGGCGTCCGACGTGGCCGCCTTCGGTCTCGGGCGCGGCTGGTGGCTGCTCGGCGTACTGGCGCTCACCGGTCTGCTGGCCGGCCTGGTGTGGGGCTGGATCTCCCGCTGGCGTATCTCGGTCTGGAGGACCAACTGATGCGTACCGTACGCATACTGAGCGCCGCCCTGCTGGCCGGCGCGGGCCTGCTCGGCCTGGCGGGGGCGGCCTCGGCCGCCGGCCCGTCGCCGAAGCCCAGCCCGAGCGGCGGCGCGGCCGGGCCGACCGAGGCGGGCACCACGTTCCGTACGGCCACGGCGGTCAAGGCGGGCCAGGAGGCCACGGCGGACGCGTCCACCGGTGACTACCTGTACTGGGTGCTGCCCCTGGACACGGGGCAGCGCGCGACCGTCACGGCGAAGGTGACCCTGCCGCCCGCGGCCTCCCGGCACTCCGGGTCGACCTGGCAGATCGACGTGTACGACGGCCTGCGCCGACGCCAGCCCTGCACGTACGGCGTCCAGACCGCGTCTGCGGCCAAGGACGCAGCCGAGGTCCGGCTGTCCTGCACCCTGCGGGCGGTCCGGGCCGGGGCGGAGCAGTGGGCCAACGACCCGCTGCCCGGGAGCTACTACGTGCGCCTGACGGTGGTGAAACTGGCTCCGGAGGACCTTGGGCAGCCGGTACGGGCGCAGGTCCGCACCGACGTGAAGGACATGGGCGGCGCGTACGCGGTGGACGGCGCGCTCGCCGCTCCGCTCGTGCCCGGGGCGTCGGCTCAGCAGCCCGTGGCCGGCGCGGCGCCGGCGGACGGCTGGTCCGGCGGCTGGTGGTCCGACCGCTGGATCTGGACGGTGGCGGGCGGGCTGCTCGGCGCCCTGGCCGGGATCGGCGGGTACGTGCTGACGCGCGGCGCGGGCCGTCCGGCGCGGGCGGGCTCCCGCCCCTGACCGCGGCGGCGGGCACGGCCGGTCTCTTCTCCACGGCTGAGGCAGCCCAGGTCTGAGAGATTGAAGAGCTCGGAGGTGGCGGGCTGAGTCGAGGCGCGGGGGGTGGG
>NZ_JBHWVJ010000140.1:0-11521 GCF_042736725.1 Streptomyces sp. NPDC060028
GAGAAACCATAACCACACCACCGCCCAATGTCTACTCCAGCCATCACAGATTTTCGTCCGTTCGTCGGAGAGGTAATCGACCACGGTCGGGTAGGCAGTAGGTCGACGCGCACGACGGTCGTCGCCGGGTCAAGCCCCGCAGGTCAGGACACAAGCGCCACGCACGGCGCCGGCCTCGCTGGAGGTCACGGACATGGGCACCGACGGGTTCGGCTCCGCTGGCTCCATCGGTGGCCCGCGCCGCTCCTGGCCCGGCCCGGCCCGCGCCGTCACAGCCACCGGTCCGAATTGACCTGTCAGGCATTTTCCTGGGGGCAGACCTCGGCCAAGAGCTCAAGCAGATGGGCGGTCACCAGCTCAGGCTCGCCCCGCCGTACCCAGGTGTAGACGGCAACCCGCGCCGAGGCGTCGGCATGCCGCAGAACGTACCCGTCCACCAGCCCACGCGAACGGGACTGCCGTACTTGGATCTGCCGGGGCTTTCCGCCCCCCTCGGCCAGGACCTCGACGACCTGACACTCCGGACCATCCCGAAACTGATACACCCAACACGTCCGCATGCGGACCATTGTTTCCAGCACCATGGCAGCCCGGCGCCGGACACCCTCCAACCCGCGCCGGATCACCGCCCTGGGCTCCGCTCATGGCCGCCCGATTCATATGTGCCGACGACCGCGGGAGTCGTCCGGCACACGGTCAGCTCGCGCAGCCTCCCCTGGACCGGGGTGTGGATCGCGAGTCAGAAGCAGCGCCACGACCGGCTGTCGCGCTGCCTTACCCGTGTGGCAAGAGCCTGGCCAGCATGATCACAGGAGGCGCCCGGCCGGTGCCCCGCCGGGGTCGTCAGCCAGCCCTATCGTGACCTTCACTCGCTTGCCGACCGGCTCGCGTCGCACCTCGAAACTGCGGCACACCGCCATCGCGATCTCCAGGCCGTGTTGCCCGATGCGGCTCGGATCAGTCGGGCTCACCGCGGGCAGCTGCGCGGCGGTATCCCACACGCTGATCTCCACGACACCGTCACTGACCTCCAGCTCCAGCAGACACGGCCCGGGCGCGTATTTGTAGGCGTTGGTCACCAACTCGCTGACGACCAGCTCCACCATGCTCATCGCACGGTCCGACACTGGAAGCCCATGAACGGCCTGCACCGCGGTCATGAAACTGCGGGCGGCACGCCTGGCCCCAGCAATCGGTTCGCTGCCGTCCATGGCCATGGCCGACACGATCGGGCGGCCGAGCAGCGACTCACACTCGTCTTGGGACACCACAGCAGCCATACGCCACCCTCATCCTGAGCAAGCCACACGGCTGCTTCCAGCCGGATACCCCGAAACGGCAGCCCTACGCGAGAGCACAAAACGATGATCTGACCGCCCCCTCACTCCGAACGAAGTCGATCAGAACCGAACCCCTGAACTGCACCTTCCACGGCGCCTCAGGCGACACCGGCCGACCGAGTTCAGCGGTGGACGCGTCCTTCACCGTCGCCGTCCTGTAGACCGCACCGATCACGTACGGATGGCTCCGCGACCAGGGAGCCCAGGGCACTCATGCGGACCCACCCGTTGTCAGGGAGCTGCGGACACGGAGCGCCGCAGGGCAGGGTCGCGCCGGTGATCAGGTTGCTGGTGATCGAGCGGGTGTGGGCGACGTCGCCGGCGACGACCCACGGGGCGATGCAGGTTCCGATGCCGATGGCGACGGCGGCCAGGCCATGGAATGGGTGCGCTCGTAGGAGTTGCCGAGACCGCCGAGGAATAGCGTGTAGGCGATGCCGGCGATGAGGTTGGTGACGGCCAGCGTCGTCAAGCCGCTGAGGCCGACGATCCACGGGGACGCGGCGAGGAAGACGCCGGTGAGAGTAGGGCGAGGGCTTCGACCATCTGGGCGCGGGGCGTGGCGGCCGCCCGGTCGCGTCGGGCACGCGGCGTGCCGGAAGTCTTCGGCTCCGCCTACGACGTGCGCACCCTGCTGGACGCCGCCTACGGCTCCGCAACGGGAAGCCGCTCGGCCTGCCCGGTCCGGAGGCCGTACGCAGGCACCTCCTGGCCAAGCTGGACACCACCGAGATCGGCCGACTGCTCACGGAGTCCGGACTCCTCCCGGACACCCCGTAAGACCGTGGTTCGCTCACCGACTCACCGTCCCTTGTCCTTCTTTCCCTTGGCCTTCCCAGGCACCTCCTTCGTCTTCGCTGCCCCCGGCGCCTTCGCCGGGTGTTCGGGGACCGGTCGCGCGGAAGAGCCGGCTGGGCTGGTGGGCACCTGGAGGTCTCGTGGAGTGGACGCCGAGGCCGCGGGGATCGACGGCGCGGGCACCGCGGACTGGGGCCCTGCCGGGCCTGCAACCTCGGTGCTCTTCGATGGCGTCGGCTGCTCATGCGCGGGAGCGGTGGTGGGTAGGTTCTTGCCTGCTGGGATGACACTCATCACCAGCGCGCAGGTCCCCGCGACGCTCGCGGCCGCCAGCCCCCACCAGACCGGACGGCCCCGTCGGGCAGCCCTCCTATGCGTAGGTTCGGGTGTTCGAGCGGCGTGAGCGGCAAGGGGGGAGAGGGAGCGGTGGGTGGAGGTGCCGGGGAGGGCCGCGCTCGCTGTGGTCCGGGGTCGCGGTGCTCGTGCGATGTCCTGCAGGCGTTGGTGGACGGCGGCGGCGTCGGGACGTGCCTGGGGCGCCTGGTCGGTCATCGCCTTCAACAGGCGGGCGAAGTCCTGCGGCAGTCCTTCAGGTATTCGGGGCCGGCGCAGGAGGTGAGCGGTCCCGATCTCCACGGGGGTTCCCTGATACTCGCGGTGGCCGGTGAGCGCTTCGAGAAGGGTCATTCCCAGGGCGTAGATGTCGCTGGCCGTACTCGCTCCTTCGCCCAGGAACTGTTCCGGGGCCATGTAGGCCAGCGTGCCGACGAGGGTGTCGGGCGCGCTGTGGGATCGCTCGTGCACGGTCCTGGAGAGCCCGAAGTCGGCCAGGTGCGGCGAGCCCTCCTCGCCCAGGAGGATGTTGGAGGGTTTCACGTCGTGGTGGATGACGCCGTGAGCGTGCACGTGGTCGAGGGCCGAGGCGATGTCGGCCCCGATCCGCGTGACCTGGACGGGGCCCAAGGGGCCCGCGTCCATACGGGTGCGCAAGGTGACGCCGCGGATCAGCTCCGTGACCATGAAAGCGCCATGGCCGTGTCGGCCGGCGTCATAGACGGTGACGAGGGCCGGATGGGACAGGCGGGCCAGCGTGCGGGCCTCGTCGCAAAAGCGGTCGGCAGTGACCGTGTCGGTGCCCGGACGGAACACCTTGACGGCCACTTCACGGCCCAGCACCTGGTCGACGCCGCGGAATACGTCCGCCGTACCGCCGGACCCTATGGGGCCCTGGAGCCGGTAGCGACCGCCCAGGAGGGCGTCGCGTTCAGGCGGTGCTCCATGCTCTGGGACGGACCGGGCCGTCATACGGGGTCCTCCTCCACTCGCGGGCAGTGGCGCGCGCTTACCCCTTGGGGGTCGCGCTACGCACGGGTCTCCGGCAGCCACGACCCGCTGCACGGTGCCAAGTGCGGGGCGAGACGGCTGGGGCGTGTCCGCTCTCCCGACAGTGAAACGGCTCCACCCTCAGGAGGAGGGGGAGCCGTTTGCGTGCGGTGGGACTGGGTCGCTCAGGCGTGGCTGTGGTGCCGCTTGTTGCCGGTGACCAGTCGGTAGATCACGAGGAGGATGACCGAGCCGATGATGGCGGCGATCCAAGTGGAGAGGTCGAAGAACCCGTCGATGGAGTCGACGCCGAATATGACCTTGCCGAGGAACCCGCCGAGCAGGCCGCCCGCGATGCCGATCAGCATCGTGATGATGACGCCGCCCGGGTCCCTGCCCGGCATCAGCGCCTTCGCGATGAAGCCCGCGAGCAGTCCGATCAAAATCCAGGCAATGATGCCCATGCGCTTCTCCTACCTCGATGAATAAGAACGGTGTTAACAACCGTCTTCACCGCGCCAGGGTTTCCAAACGTCCGGACCTCTTGATCATCTGTTGGCGCGCGTCGAGATGCTTCGGGTGGCTGCTCTCGTCCTGGCACGCGCAGACGCGCTGGCCTCTACCCGAGCGGGCCCTCCTCCAGCTTCCGTCAGCTGCCCCCGCCGACGGCAGGTCATTGTGGACTCCTACCACCTGACCCGCAGGTGCCGCGTCGTGCGCGCCGCAACCGGCCCGCCCTCCGCCCAGCCTCGTCAGGAGCAGACCGGCCTGGGTAGAAGGCGCCGTGGTTCATCCAGTGACGGTCCAGATCAGCGTCGATCTCGCGCAGCGCGGGGTCCACCGTCAGGCCGAGCAGCTGGACATGCGGATCGGTGGCATGGTCCTGACCGCCAGGGGAGCGGGCATGGTCCGGCGCGGCGCCCGGGCCGCATTGGCCCCGTGGTCTCTGCCCCGGATCGTTCTATTCCAGGGCTCCAAGGCCCACCACCTCATCAGCCGTGCGCGGCACCGCTGGACCGCACGGGCGCCCGCCGTGTCCAGAGCTCGAAGCTCGTGAGGAGAAACGCGTCACCATGCGGCAGCTCATCCATCAAGGATCCCGAACCGACGGGCCCATGGGGGCAGAACGTGCAAAGACCGGCCGGCACCACGGCGCCACCGGTCTTCTCAAAGACCTCGCACGGTCGGAGGTGTCGTAGGGGTCACCACGGCACCGACCGGACCACACACGTCCTGCCCTGGCAGACACCGTCCGCCGGGACCGTCAGAGATCCAGAACCTCTCATTGCCATCGAATTAGAGGGGTCGTTTTCCGAAAGGGGCTTGCCCACGGGGGCTGACCTGGGCACACAGGCGGTCGTCGGTTGGGGGGCACACCTCCGGTACCCCCGGTCCCCCGCTGAAAGCAACCGTCCAGACAACGGTTCAGCCCCCTTGCGATGCAACCCTGTCCGCAGCTCCTACCGGCTACTGCGGCGCTCGTTCGGCGCCGCACTGGACCGGCTCGGCGTGGAGCGGATCATCGGGATCGGCCACTCCACCGGCGGCCTCGTCCTGACCGCGCTCGCCGAAGAACGACCCGGCCTGGTCGCCGCGCTGGTACTCATCGACACCGGCCCCGGTCTGGACGCCTTCGTCTCCAATGGGCTCGTCGGAAGGCTCATGCTGGCTCCCGGCATCGGGCCCCTGCTGTGGCGGATCCGGACCGACGGCCTGATCCGCGAGGCCCTCAGCACCGCCTTCAGCCGCCCCGGCTACGAGATCCCGCAGCAGCTCGTGGACGACGTACGGGCCATGACACATCACGGCACCGCCGCCACCGCCCGGGGTGCCACCGCCTACCTGAAACAGCGTCCGGTCCCGCCGAGGCTTACGGCACTCGGGAAGCCGCTCTTGGTCCTCTTCGGCGAGGAGGACCACAGGTGGCGATCGTCAACCGCCATCGACTACACCGCCGTCCCGGGGGCAAAAGTCGAAGTGCTGCCCGGCCTGGGTCACTCACCCATGCTCGAGGACCCGGAACGGACCACCGCCTTCCTCCTGCCCTTCCTCGAAGCCCCCGCCCCGTGCCTGAACTAGGTCTGTGTGATGTCGTGATCAGTTGCCGGGTTCCGCCGTCTTCGTGGGGCGGAACCCGGTGGGACTGTGCTTGTGACGCGTAGGCAACTGAGCAATCGGTGAAACAGCAGGTCAACCAGCACACCGACCTGCCCACACCCACCCTTCTGCAACAACCTTTAGCGGGCATCGCCGTGCCCGCCGAGCCACTTGGCGCGCCGGTGACCCGAGGCCGGCGCGGCCGTAGTGGTGGGATGGCCGTCGCCGAAGGCTTGGGCGGTTTGCCCTCGGGCGGCATCACGCTGCTCGATGAGGTCCTCGCTGCGCGCTCCACGACCGCGCTCTCCCGCTTCGAGGGGAAAGATCCGCCGTGCCGGGCGAGGCGGCTGCGCCGGGAGGCTCGGCGGACCGCCGCCAGAACGAGGGCAAGACCCAGAACAACGGCCGCGCCGACGGCTATGCCGTACAGGAACAGAGCACCGGTCGAGCTGGTGACGTGGTAGCCGAAGACGGAGAAATCGTTGGTCAGCTCATGGGCGCCGCCAAGATTCGCCATCACGCCGGCCACGGCGAAGGCCCTGCCGGTCGGTGGCCGGGTCGGCGCCCGGGAGTTCCCGGGCGGGTCTGACGGCGGCGCTCGCCAGGTTGCAGGCACGGGCAGGCCGCCGTCAACAGCACGGGGTCGACGGCGAGAAGCCTTCCGACTTTATGGCCTGTAGATCATCTCGATCAAGAACGCCGCGATGAGGACCCACACGCCGATCCCGAGCAGCCACCACCAGCCGGCGACGGCACCCGCAGCGGCCATGACGGCCGCGGCAACGGTGAGGGTGAGGATCCTGCGCCTCATCTGCTGTTCCGGCGTAGACGTCATCTGGCCAGCCTCTCGGTCTTGCCCGTCCTGGGGCCCGCTGCACACGGGTGTGGATCAGCCGCCGACGTGAATGCCGGGACGGCGTTCGGGGTCTGGTTCGTGACTGCGGATGATCTCGCGGGTGACCGGGGCGGTGTCGCCGCGGCCCAGGAGGAAGTACCGGACCATGTGGACCAGTGGACTGCCCTCGGCCCAGGCGAAGTAGCAGTGCGGCTGGACCTTGGTGGCGTTGCGCAGGGCGAGGAGGATCGCGGCGATGGCGTTCGGGGCAGCGGGCGCGTCGGCGCGCAGGATGCGGTAGCCGTCGACCTCGACACCGTGGACGGTGAGGGTGTCGCTGAAATCCGATGGATCGACCACGTCGATTTCGAGGAAGAGTACGTCGGCCTGGCCCGGGACCGGGTTGACGCCGCGCTGTTCGCGTTCCTTGTCGCTGTACTCGGCGAGGTCGCCGGCCTGGCGGCGGTTGGCGATGATGTTGATGGCGCCGTCGTGGGCGAGGGTGTCGTCGATGAACCGGCGGGCGTCGGCGTCGAAGACGATGCGATCGGCGCGTAGCTCGGTGGTGCGTGAGACGCGGGAGATCAGCGACACGAGGATGATCCCGGCGATGAAGAATCCGGAGATGACGAGGCCGTCGGGCTTGTCGATGACGTTGGCGACCAGGGCGTAGAGCAGGACCGCTGTCAGGAGCGCGAAGCCGACGGTGGTGGCGCGTCGGCGGCGGCGTGCGGTGGAGACGGTGACGGCGAAGGCGCCGGAGACCATCATGGCGAGGATGCCGGTGGCGTAGGCGCCGGCCTGTTCGTCGACGTCGGCGTTGAACGCGATGGTGATGAGGATGCACAGGGCGGTGTAGACGATCACGACGGGGCGGACGGCGCGTCCCCATTCGGGGGCCATGCCGTAGTCGGGCAGGTAGCGGGGGACGATGTTGACCAGTCCCGCCATGGCGGAGGCGCCGGCGAACCACAGGATCAAGATGGTGCTGATGTCGTAGACCGTGCCGAATGCCTCCCCAACGCGCTCGTGGGCCAGCCACGCCAGGGCACGGCCGTTGGCTGCGCCGCCCGGCTCGAACTCCTCGTGCGGGATGAGGAGTGTGGTGACGAAACTCGCGGACAGCAGGTAGACGCTCATGATGAGCGCGGCGGTGGTCAGCAGTCTGCGGGTGTTGCGGATCCTCGAGCGCAGCCGCTGCTCTGCGTCGGCGCCTTCGGCGGCGATGAGCGGCATCATGCTCACTCCGGTCTCGAAGCCCGACAGGCCCAGCACCAGCAGCGGAAACGCCAGCAGTGCCGGGCCGAGGAGGTCGCCGAAGCCGCCTCCGCCCTCGGCGAGGGCATCGGTCCACGCCGACCATGCGCCAGGGGTGGTGAACACGTCGACCAGGCCGATCCCGATGACGACCGCGTTCAGCACGAGGAAGATGGCGACCAGGGGGATGGCCACGCTGACGGCTTCGCTGAACCCGAGCAGGAACACCCCGCCGAGTACCAGCAGCAGCGCCACCGTCAGGGCGACCTCGTGGCCGTGCAGCGCGGCGGGGAAGAAGGGGTTCTCCACCACGTGCACGGAGGCGTCGGCCGTGGACAGGGTGATGGTGATGATCCACGAGGTGGCCACGAAGCCGAGCAGGACCAGGACAAACAGCTTGCCCCACCAGAACGGCAGCAGGTCCTCGAGCATCGCCACCGAACCGGCGCCGTGCGGGCTCTCCTTCGCGACCCGCCGGTACATCGGCAGCATCCCCAGCAGTGTCAGCGCCACGATCAGCAGCGTCGCCAGGGGCGAGACCGCCCCTGCGGCAAGGGCGGCGATCGCAGGGACGTAGGCCAGGCTGGAGAAGTAGTCGACGCCGGTCAGGCACATCACCTTCCACCACGGGTGCGGCTGGGCATGCCCCTCACCGGCGGCCGGACCCACCGGCTGCACCTGGTGCCGCAGCATCCACCGCGCCAGCCCGCCCGACGGCTGATCCCGCAGAGCGGGACTGTCCACCACCTCCGGCATCCCCGCCTGGTCCGCGTCTCTCATATCCCCCATCAACCCTTCCGACCTTCTCCAGCGCTCGCGCCCAACGGCCACCGGTTGAGGGCCTTGCGACGATCATCGAGTATGGGCCCGGCGCCGACGCGGCCCCGCACCGGACAGGCCCGCTCCAGTACCCGCGCTCCCCTTGTGCCCAGAACACCACCCGCAACCCAGCTACCGGTCCCCGCACCTCAAGAACCCACGTAGAGCGGGCAGCGCACGGCGGGAAGCCCTGCCTACCGGCCTTCGTGGCCCCGCGCCCGGAAGACGCCGCAGGGCCTTTCCGGCAGATCCCGGCCCAAGAAACCTTTACGCATCTCTAACGCCGGCACTGCACAGCGAGACTCCTCATGGACGGCCGCCCCGGACCGGCGCCGCATCTCCTCTCTGCGCATCCGTCACCCCGCATGCCGCGTTGTGGGGCGGCCTGGCGCGCGAGCGCTGTCAGCCGAACGGTGGAGCAGGACGGCCCCTTCGGGGAATGCCAGCCGACCGGCCGGGGCAGGCGAGACCGCGGCGGGCATCGATGACGTGCTCTGCCCGGGCGGACGCACCCGAACCAGCCCGCCCACCGACGCACAACCAGGAGGACCGCATGTCGCAGGTCAAGGAATCCATCGAGGTCGACGTCCCCGTCCGGACCGCGTACGACCAGTGGACACAGTTCGAGTCGTTCCCGCAGTTCATGGACGGTGTCGAGCGGATCGAGCAACGCACGGACACACTCACCCACTGGGTGACGAAGGTCTCCGGTGTCGAGCGGGAGTTCGACGCTGAGATCACCGAGCAGATCCCCGATACCAAGGTGGCCTGGGTGACCGTCGGAGGCGAGAGCGAGCAGTCGGGCCTGGTGACCTTCCATCCCATCGACCCCTCCCATACACAGGTCACGCTGATGATGGACTTCGACCCCGAAGGGATGGCCGAGAACATCGGCGACAAACTCGGCTTCGTCGACCGGCAGGTCAAGGGGGACCTCAAACGCTTCAAGCACTTCATCGAAGACCGCGGCACGGCCACCGGCCAATGGCGAGGACAGGTCTGACCTGAACCGTGCTGTCGGCACCGCCCGCAGAGGCTGGATCTTCTCCCGCTCCAGCGGCGCGACATGACCGCAGCGGACGCCGGTACGGGTACGGACTTCTCCAGGACCCCTCCAGGAGGTAGTCAGCATGCTCCGGCCCCTTTCTCCGAGCCTGTGACCTGCCTGTTTGGCGTTCATGGGCTCGAATGGAACGGGACCAGAAACGGGACCCGAAACGGGACCTCAGAAGAGACCTGAAACGGGACTCCGAAGAGGACCCGAAACGGGACCGCGCTCAGCCGCGGCCCCACACCAGAATCACGGTGGCGAACTACTCACGACCCCCGTGCTCCCGCCCCCAGGGGTGGGCAAGCCGCCGTTCCGAGCGGCTTGCCCACCCTGACGGCCTACGTCGCCGTGCTCACCGTACTTTCGACAGCCTGGCCAAAGACGCGCGTTCCTGGTCACGGCCGACGACCCGCCACACCGGCCGGCCGGGCCCATCCCGCATCAGCAGGTCCAGCGTCGTGGTCGCTACGGTCAGCCGGTAGTTCACACTGCCGACGTCGCGGGCACGGTTGTGGAAAGCGGCCTCCCGAGCCGGAGCCGCGGGGTGGGGGTAAAGACGTATAGCCCCCCAAGAAGGAGCGTTCCAGGGACGGCCCGGCGTAGGTCTCCTGCCAGGGGCTGCGCGGGGCGCGGGCGGCGTTGCCGCGACCGGACGCGGGTGCGTTGCGGTAGGCGTCGTAGCGCTCCAGCTTCGCGACCAGGCGGGCGTAGGACATGGTGCGGTCGATCTCCACGAACTCGCTGGGGCCGTTGTTCAGGAGCACCACGGCCTCGGGCACCAGGTTCCCGGCCGGAGTGGGGTGGGCGACTTCCCCCTGCCAGTCGGCGAAGTCGGCCGCCTCCGCTTGGTGGAAGGCGATGACGGTGTCGTCCAGGGCGAGGCCGTGCTCGCGCAGGCCCGTCTTGCTGGCCGCGCGCTTCCCAGTGCTCCGGCCGGACCTCGGCGCGAGTTCGCCGGAGGCGGCGGCTTCGGCGAGGCCCGCCGGGGTGCAGCACCAGTAGCTGTGCTGGGCACGGTGGGGTCGGCCGACCAGACCCGCCCGCCACACCACGATCCGGCCAACAGTTGCACAGCCACAACGGGGGCGCTTCCAGATCGGCTCCCAGGCCGGCGGCGGCCCGTAGGCGTCGGCGCGCTCCTGAGCGGCCTCCTTCAGCCGGGCGGCGACGACTTCGATCCTCGGGTCCGCGGGCGGCGTGGTCATGCGACTCCTCCGGTGGATGTGGTCCGGCCCGGCGCGGGCTGGACGGGCTGCCGGGTCTGGGGCGGTGGGGGCGTAGCCGCAGTGGGCCGCAGTCGACCGTGGGCAACGGCGCGTTCCCGGATGCCGTCCTGGAGCTCGGCGGCCATCCGGGCGGCGGCGGCCTCGAACGTCAGGCAGTTCTGCTCCACCGGCGACGTCGGTCGCCGGCTCCCGATTCCTGCCCGCCTTCCGCCCCCTGCGGTCCGTGTGCGGCAGGGATCTCGAAGTCAGGTGGCCCGAACGGCGCACCGCGTGGACCCGGGCGGTCAGCGCGCCGGCGCCGAGGCGGGCCCGCTCGTACGGAGCCTTCGTGCGCGGGTCAACGGGCCAACACGGCGTGGTCTTCGGTGTCGTCCGGGTACAGGGCGCGCAGGTCGGCGGTCATCGTCTGGCGGCTGGCCGGGCGAGTGTGGTCGTCGACGGCGTTCTGCACGATCTGCTCGTCCAGGCCGGGCTGGTGGGGTCGGCCGCGCAGGACGTAGGCGAGGTGGCGGCGGGCTTCGGCGAGGAGGTGGTGGCGTTTGAACGCGCCGCGCATCACGTACACCACGGCGGCGACGTCGACGGCGGCCAGGGCGACGTCGACGGCTGGCCGGACCCGCCACCAGCCAGCTCGGGGCGAGCCACACCGACCGCGTGGTCTTCCTGGTGTCAGAGGCAGCCTGGTGCGGACACGGCGACGCGAGGGCGCTCATGCGCCGGCGCCTAAGGCTTGTCCCGTAACTGCTGGTCACAGGTGAGATGATCTTGGTGTGGC
>NZ_JBHWVJ010000141.1:0-11231 GCF_042736725.1 Streptomyces sp. NPDC060028
CCCGCGGCGCTTGCGGTTGCGGATCTGGTCGGCCGGCTCGGCGATGGTGCACCGGGGTCTCCGCTTCGCTTCGACCCAAGGAAGCCTCCTCGCTGCGCTCGGAGGAAGAGATCCTCGCTTGGCTCGGGGGCGCCTTTGGCGCCTAGAGCCGGCCTGCGGCCGGATGGTCTCCGCTTCGCTGCGACCAAAGAGCCGGCTGTTTGGTTTGGGGTGGGGCCTTAGTCCGAGGTGCCCCGCGGGCGGGCGTCTTCGCTTTGTTTGGGCTAAGCAAGGGAGCAGTTGATTTTGACTGGGTGGGGTCGGCCTTTGGCTGATGGTTTTTGCTTCGCTTGGCTGAAGAGAGCTGCTTGGTCTTGAGGGGTTGAGCGTGGGCAGGGGTTTCTGTTTTGGGCTGGGGGTGGGGGGTTAGCTTCGGTTTGATCTGTAACTGGGTTTGGTTTTGCGGGAGTTGGTTGCTGCTGGCGTTTGAACTGCTGTGGCCTTTGGTTGTTCGGTTTTGACTGGGTGACTCCGTGGGTTGCTCTGGGGGGCGGGCGCATGGTTTGGGCCAGGGGTTGGGGTGGGGGTGTTTGGGGGTTGGGGAGGGGTCGGGGGTGTGGGGTGGTGTTTGTGCTGGTCAGGAGGGTGGGGGGAGGTGGGTGTTAACGGCGTTAATGGTGCTTGGAGGGGGGTGATTCAAAAGTGGGTGCGGATAAAGACGGGAATCAGTCAGATTCCACGGGGGTGTAGCGGTGAGGTCCAGTGATCCTGTAGCGCGGAGTGGGGGGTGTGGTGGCGTCAGGAAGTGGTGTTGGGCTGGGGGTTGGGGACGGCGTTGTGGGCGTGTAGAGGGGCGACCACCGGCCTATAGAAGGTACGGAGATGCGTTGCCGCAGGTCAGAGGGGGTTCGGGGGGAAAGATATGTCCCCTCAGAAGGGACATATCTCGGGGGTTGTGTCGCTCGTAGGGGGACACAACGAGCGCGAAACGTTGGTGAGGCTGACGTAAAATGGGGTAAAACGTCGGGGGGGCTGACGTTTTAGGGGAGATGTGTCGGTTAACTGGCGGTGGGGTGGGTGGGGTTGGTCGGTGGGGGTGGGGGAGGGTCTTGGAGAGGGGGTGGCTGAGATGTGTCCCCTCTGGGGGGACACAAGACACGCCGAACGTCAACGAGCGTGACACTTGTGTCACCCTTGTTGACATACTGATCTCCGCAGATCAACGAAGTGGAGAGCAGCCTCGTGTCATCAGAGCCACAGCGCCGACGGGGAAGTCCGGTAGGGACGCCGCGTCCCGATCTGCCGGTGGATGATGCGATCTCCGCGTGGAGTCAGCCGCTGGCTCCGGTCAAGGATCTTGACAGCCTGGCCAAGCGGTACCCGACGCGGAAGCTGACCCTGGACGGGGAACGCAAGCCGCTGGAGTTCTACGGGACCGAGAACCAGCCGAATGCGTTCTCCATGGACAGCCTCGAGTTCTTCCTGGTGATCGCCCAGTACTTCCGGGAAGCGCTGCCCTTGCGGCTGATCCTGCTGCTCATCGCCTGTCAGCGAGCGGGGGGCCGGATTCCGCTCACGCAGGAGGAGATGGCTACCATCCTGGATGTCAGCCGGACGAAGACCTCGGAAGCGCTGCACACGGTGATGTCTCATGGGATCGTCTTCAAGGTGCGGCGGGGTGTGTATCAGTTCAACCCGCCCTACAGTTATCGGGTAGCGGAGTTCATCCCGGGTACTGAGATGACGGGTGAGTTCGTGAAGGTGGAGCAGCACAGCACCATTTCGCAGATTCGTGGTGACACGAACCTGCCGGACCTGGTGCGCTTCCCTTCGCTGGACCACATGCGGCAGGCCATCGCGGAACTGCGGGCAGAACGGGCAAGAGAGCGCGCTTCGCGTCGGCTGAGCCGGGTGAAGCGCAGGGAAGAAGGGACAGCTCAGTGAGCACCTTGCGATTCGCTGCGGTCAACGCCGATGGGCTTCTCTCCGACCTCGACCTGCCGCCGGCTGCCTACCGGGTGCTGCTGAAGCTCCGTTCGCTGAGCGAGCCGGGGGGTCGGATCCTGATCGACCAGGCGACGGTCGGCGGGCTGCTGGACCTGAGCCGGCCCAGTGTGAACGCGGCGCTGCGGAGTCTGGAGCTCGCCAAGCTGGTGAGGAAGATCCGAAATGGCGTTTATCAGATCAACCCCATGCTGGCCGGGTACAACTCGTTCGAGGATGCCGTCGCGGCCGTGAACGAGATGTCCTCGGAGGAGCGGCTGGACGCCCGGGGGTATGTCGACAGCTATCACCGGGCGGTGGCGGCGTATCAGGACCAGCTCGCCGAGCAGCGCAAGAAGCGGGCGGCTCAGGCCGTGGCGAAGAAGGCTGCGGAGTCGAAGCGGCGTAGGGCGTTGCATGCCGTGGGGTGAGTGTGGGCGGTAGGAGGGCTTCTGAGGGGTGCTCAGGGGCTTGGGAGGGCCTCGGGGATACCCTGGGGCCCTTTTTGGTTTTGCGGGGCTTGGGAGGGCGGGTGGCTCGTCTGTCACATATGCCCGACGCGATACGTCATGGGGCTGTCGTCGGTCCGAGGTGACGTGAGCGGAGGTGGTGAGTCGTGCAGGCCGTCCTGGGCCCGCGCCATCCAGCCGTTCTCCACCGGGACTGGGGGCGGTGCGCGGATCATGAAAACGGAAGTATGTGCCCCTTTGGCAAACCGTGGTCGCGGTTTGTGGAGACTTCATGGTGAAGCAGGAGCGTGCCGCCCGCACGCGTGAAACGCTCGTCCGTGCCGCAGCCGAGGTGTTCGCCGAGGAAGGCTTCGTCACCGCCTCCATCGCCACGATCGCCAAACGGGCCGGTGTCAGTGCGGGCGGGCTGCACTTTCATTTCGGGAGCAAGCCGTTGCTGGCCGAGGCCGTGGAGGGGCGGGCCGCGGAGGCGGTACGCCGGATCACCTCGGGGCGCCGGCGGGAGGCCGACCGGGACGCGCTGCAGGTGATGGTGGACTCCACGCACGACCTGGCGGCCCTGCTGTCGCAGGACCCGGTCGTACGGGCGGGGTTCGGGCTCTGCGCGGACCTGGCCCGGGACAGCGTCACGGATCTGCGGGGGCAGTGGCGGCGCTGGATCGAGGAGGTCTTCGAGGCCGCGGCGCGGGAGAACCGGCTGGCCGCCGGGGTCGAGCCGGATCACGCGGCGCACGCGGTGGTCGCGGCGACGGTGGGGTTCGAGGTGCTGGGGGCGGCCGAGCCGGGGTGGGTGTCGCGGGGGGTCGTGACGGACTTCTGGGAGCTGCTGCTGCCGAGGCTGGCGGCGCCGGAGGAGTTGGGGCGGCTCACTGCCGGGGGTGGGGGAACAAGCCCGTACGGGTGTGGCGCGTAGGGCTGTTCCCCGGGTGGCGGGAGCGGGCTACCAGCCGAGCCGCGGGACCGCGCGGCGGGCGGGGCCGGGGCGGGGCTGGGTCCAGGGGGCCGGGGTGGCGGGGGTGACCGGGCGCGGCGGGCGGGTCGGGGTCCAACGGGGGGCCTTGGTCCGGGCGCTGTCCTGGGGGTCCGCCTGGCCGTCCGGCTGGTCGTCCTCCTGGCGGGGGGCCGCAGGCTTCGGGGCGGCCGCCGTGGCGGGGTGGAAGCGGTGCCAGGCGTCGCTCGTGGTGACGGTGGCGAAGAGGGCGGCGAGGGCGCGTTCCCCGTAGTGGCGGGAGGCCTCGGCCCAGACCTCGTCCGGTACGCGGTCGTCCATCGCGTCGCCGGCGGCGTGCGTGACGGCCTCGGTGAGGGAGAGGGCGGCGCGCTCGGCGTCGGTGAAGCAGGCCGGGTCGCAGTTGCGCCAGTCCGCCACGGAGCCGAGGCGCTCGTTGGTCTCGCCCTTGCGCTTGAGGGCGCGGCCGTGCATGCGGGTGCAGGCGGCGCAGCCGATGAGCTGGCTGGCGCGCAGGTGTACGAGGCACTGCGTGGCGGGTGAGACGCCGGCGATGGCCGCGGATGCGGCGAGCGCAGCGAGTGCCTTGGTCGCACCCGGGGCGATGATTGCCGGACCAACCAGTCGTGTCTGCATGGCTGTCCTCCTCAGAGCCTTACAGAGCGCCGTCGCCGCACGGGGGTGAGGGGCGGTCGGTGTCTGTCACAGGTATGACGGAGGGGGTGAGGGAAACGTGACCGGGTGGTGGCCTCGGGATGTTCTTTTTTGTTCGCGGCTCACGGCCCGCGCTCGTCGGCCCCGGGTCAGGGGTGACCGATTTTGAAACCCACTCCGCGGATGGTGATGATCCAGGAGTTGGCGCCGAGCTTGCCACGGAGGCTGCTGACGTGGGTGTCCACGGTGCGGCGGGACCAGGAGTCGCCCCAGACCTGTTGGAGCAGGCGTTTGCGGGAGACGACCGTTTCGGGGTGGGAGGCCAAGAGCAGGAGGAGGTCGAACTCCTTGCGGGTCAGCCTGACCTCGTCGCCGGCGAGGGTGACCTCGCGGGAGTTGACGTCGATGCGCAGGGGACCGTGTTCGACGGCCGTGGTCGCGGTGGCCGGCTGCCATTGGGAGCGGCGCATGACGGCTTCGATGCGGGCCATCAGTTCGCGGAAGCCGTAGGGGCGGACCACGTAGTCGTCGGCGCCGGCCTGTAGGCCGAGGACGCAGTCGAGTTCGGAGCCGCGGGAGGTCACGATGATGACCGGGACGCGGCTGGTGGAGCGGATGACGCGGCAGACCTCCAGGCCGTCGAGGTCGGGGAGGTCGAGGTCGAGGAGGACCAGGTCGACGTCCTCGTGGACGCGCAGGGCCGCGGCGCCCTTCTGTGCGCAGACGGGTTCGTGGCCCTGTCGGCGCAGTCGTTCGACGAGGGGGTCCGTGCCGTCGGCGGCGCCGTCGACGACAAGGATCCGCAGGTGGCCGCACGGGCCGGCCGCGCGGGGCCCCGGCCCGGTCGGGTGTTCTTCGACCGGGTGGGGCTCCGCGTGGCCGTGCGGCGCCGGTATGTGGGGCTCCAGAAGGGCCCCTGAGGAAATCTGGTTCATTACTCCCCCGCGACTCACGCATCCCACGGCGACACGTCCGTGGGAGCTCGTGCTGGGCTCGCCGGAAAATCTACCGATCGGTGCCCGTGAACTGAAGTGGACTGGGACGGCGCTCGAACGGCTTTCCGGTGGGCTGCGAGCCTGCTGCCGCTACGGGTTGAGGACCCAGGCCGAGCCGTGCTGGGTGAAGCCGATGTGGGGGTAGTACTCGGTGGCCGCCGGCGCCGACAGGAGCACGATCTTGACTCCCGGGGTTTCCTTCTGGGTCGCCTCGATCAGCGCGCGGCCGATGCCGCCGCGCTGGTAGGTCCGGTCGACGGCGATGTCGGAGAGGTACGTGACGTAGCTGAAGTCGGTGATGCTGCGGGCGATGCCGATGAGCTTGTCACCGTCGCGCGCGACGAGCACGAGGTTGGCGTTGTCCAGCATGACGCGGAAGCGCTCGGTGTCCGCGATGGGGCGGCGCTCGCCGAGGCCGGAGGCGCGGTACACCTCGAGGACCTCTTCGAGGTCCAGGGAAGCGCCTTCGACGCGCTCAATCTTCCAGTTCACGGAGCTGCTCCAATCGGTTGCGGATGACGCCATGGTTGCGCAGGAACCGGTCCGGGGTGAGCGTGCCCAGGTCGATGCCTTCTTTGGCCAGTGTGCTACTGAAATGCTCGCCGGAGGCGATGGTGTTGTTGGCGGCGCTCTGGACGGCCCGGTAGGCCTTTTCGCGTTCCATGCCGCCCTGCAGGAGGTCGGCGAGGACGGCGGAGCTGTAGACGAGGCCGTCGGTCTGGTCGATGTGCTCGGCCATCCGGTCGGGGAAGACGGCGAGGTTCTCCACGAGCTCGGTCGCCCTCGTCGCCTGGAAGTGGCCGACGCAGAGGCTGTCGGGCAGGATGACCCGCTCGACGGACTGGTGGGCGAGGTCGCGCTCGTGCCAGAGGGCGATGTTCTCCACCGCCGAGTTCGCGTAGCCGCGCAGCAGGCGGGCCAGGCCGTTGAGGCGTTCGCTGGTGGTGGGGTTGCGCTTGTGGGGCATGGCGCTGGAGCCCTGGTAGGCGCTGGTGCGGCGTTCCTCGACCTCGCGCACCTCGGTGCGCTGCAGGAGGCGCAGTTCGAGGGCGAGGTGTTCGACGCAGGCGCCGAGGGCGGCGACGGCCTGGAGGAGCTGGGCGTGGCGGTCGCGGGCCACGACCTGGCTGGGGGAGGGTTCGACGCCGAGGCCGAGCGCCTCGCACACGTAGCCCTCGACGTACGGGTCGATGAGCGCGTACGTGCCGACCGAGCCGGAGATGGTGCCGACGGCGACCGCTTCGCGGGCGGCCGCGAGGCGGGTCAGGGAGCGGTCGACGGCGAAGGCGAAGCCGGCGAGCTTGTGGCCGAAGGTGGTGGGTTCGGCGTGGACGCCGTGGGTGCGCCCGATGATCGGGGTGTCCCAGTGTTCGGCGGCCCGCTCGGTCAGGACGCGGCGCAGCCGCCGGGCGGCCGCGGTGAGCAGGTCGGTCGCGCGGGCCAGGGTGTGGCCGAGCGAGGTGTCGACCAGGTCGTAGCTGGTCATGCCGAGGTGGACCCAGCGGGCGGACGCGTCGGGGATGCCCTCGCAGTACGCCGCGAGGAAGGAGAGGACCTCGTGGTCGCGCTCCTTTTCGATCTCGGCGACGCGCGCCGCGTCCGGGACCTTGGCGCGGCGCATGTCCTCGACGGCGTCCTCGGGGACGAGGCCGAGCTTGGCCTGGGCTTCGGAGGCGAGGATCTCGACCCGTACCCAGGTCTCGTAGCGCGACTGGTCCGCCCAGAGGGTGCCCATCTCGGGCAGGGTGTAGCGGGGAATCATCGATGCTCTGCTTTCGTCGGAGGGGGACGGCGCGCGGTCAGAAGTTCTCGAAGTACTCGCGCTGTTCCCATTCCGTGGTGGCCGTACCGGTGGGTCCGGCTTCGGAGGCCCAGGCCTCGTACCGGGCGGCCTCGCTCTCCTTGAGCTTGATCAGGCAGGCGGCGAGCGGCTTGCCGAGCAGGTCGGCGGCGGGGCCGGAGCGGAACGCCTCCAGGGCCTCGGGCAGGGACTGCGGCAGGGTCTCGGCGCGGGCGTCGGGCGCGGAGCCGACGCGGACGGGCTCGGTGGTGCCGGGGAATCCGGTGAGCCCTTCGAGGCCGGCGTGCAGCTGGGCGGCGATGTTGAGGTAGGGGTTGGCGCAGGGCTCGCCGACCCGGTTCTCGATGTGGGTGGAGCTGCCGCCGCCGACGACGCGGATCATCGCGCCGCGGTCCTCGAAGCTCCAGCCGATGCGGGTCGGGGAGAGCGAGTGCTCGGCGCCCAGGCGGCGGTAGCCGTTGACGGTGGGGACCGAGAGCAGGCAGTAGGCGCGGGCGCGGTCCATCAGGCCTTCGGCGTACGACTTGCCCTCGGTGGAGATGCCGGCCGCGATGCCGTCGGCGGCGAAGATGTTGCGGCCCGTGGTGTTGTCGATGACGGACTGGTTCAGGTGCCAGCCGCTCGGGTCGAAGCTGTCGACGCGGGGCAGCGACATGAACGAGGCGTGGTAACCGCGGCGGGCGCAGGACTGCTTGACGTGGGTGCGGAAGAGGAGCATCGCGTCGGCGGTGTCGAGCGCGGTCATGGGGCTGAAGGTGGTCTCGATCTGGCCGGGGCCCGATTCGTGTTCCATCGAGCGCAGCGGCAGGCCGAGGGCGACCAGGTCCATGGCGATGGGGTTGGTGATCGCGGCCACGGAGGCGTACGCGTTGTCGCCGTTGAACTGGTAGCCGGAGTCGACGGCTTCCACGGCGGGGGCCGGGCCCTGCAGGCCGAAGCCGTTGCCGACGTTGCCGGCGGTGGTGTCGAGGCGGCGGGTGAGGTACCACTCGGCTTCGAGGCCGACGATGGGGGTGAGGTCGCGCTCGGTGTACCGGGCGGCGATCTTCTTCAGGACGTGCCGGGTGGACAGCGGGTGCGGGGTGCCGTCGCGCAGGTACTCGTCGCCCAGGATCCAGGCGGTGCGCGGCCCGTCGCCGGGCAGGACCTGGAAGGTGAGCGGGTCGGGGACGAGGACGAAGTTGCCCGCGCCGGTGATCTCGGAGACGCCGATGCCCGGGTCGCCGGACTGGAAGTCGACGGCGACGGCGTGGCCGGTGTCGAAGATGAACGGGCCGGGGCTGAAGTCCATGCCGTTGCGCAGGACGCCCTGGAAGGCCTGGGAGGTCAGCGTCTTGGAGCGGGCGAGCCCGTGGGGGTCGCAGAAGGCGACGCGTACGAGGTCGATGTCGTGCAGGCCGGCTTCGATCTGCTCGGCGGCGGCGGTCTGCTCGTCGTTCCAGATGCCGAATTCGGCGACGAACGACGAGCGGCCGACGCCGCCTTCCCCGTACGGGCGAGACCACGAGCGTGCATACATGGGCTACCGCACTCCTTCTATGACACACGATCCGGTATATCGGGCAAGGGCCCGAGCTCGGCCTCGATCCGCAGGGCGGTGGAGAGTACGAGGTCGTCGGCGCCCACGGGCCCGACGAGCTGCAGGCCCACCGGGAGCCCGGCACGGGTGAGTCCGGCCGGCAGGGACACCGCCGGCTGACCGGTCATATTGAAGGGGTACGAAGCTGGGGCCCAGTCGAGCCACAGTAGATCCCTGGGATCGGCTGCCCAGGAAGGTCCGATGGCGTCGGCGGAGAACGGTTCGATGGGGACGGTGGCCATGACGAGCAGGTCGAAGCGGTCCATCACCGACCGCAGGGTGGAGCGCAGTTCGTGGCGCACTCCTTCGGCGCGCATCACGGCGGCGCCGCTGAGGGTGCGGCCGTAGCGGACGATCTCGAGCCGGCCCTGGTCGATCCATTCGTCGTTCTCGGGGTCGGTGCCGGCGGCCTCGGTGGCCGCGACGATGTCGACGAGGGCGGGGTAGAGGCCGCCGCAGCGGACCTCGACGCGCTGGACGTGGTGTCCCTGCGCGGTGAGCACCGGCCAGGCCTGTTCGGTGATGCGGCGGATCTCTTCGGTGGTGCCGGGGTATTCGACCCAGCCGATGCGCAGGGACCGGTTTTCGCGCCGGGCGTCGAGGGAGCCGAGGGCGGAGTCGGGGTCGAGCCGGTCGGGTCCGGCGAGTACGGCGGCCAGTTCGATGACGTCGGGGACGTTCTTGGCGATGGGCCCGAGGTGGGCGAGGCGTTCGGCGCCGGAGGGCACGTAGGGGACCCGGCCGAAGGAGGGCTTGTAGCCGACGGTGCCGCAGAAGGCGGACGGGATCCGGATCGATCCGGCGCCGTCGGTGCCGAGGGCGCCGGCGCACATGCCGGCCGCGACGGCGGCGGCGGCTCCTCCGCTGGAGCCGCCGGCGGTGAGCGTGAGGTCGCGGGGGTTGCGGGTGGGCGGGGCGACCCGGGAGACGGTGCTGGCGCTCCAGCCGTACTCGGACGTGGTGGTCTTGCCGACGATGATGGCGCCGGCGGCGCGCAGCCGTGCCACGGCCGGGGTGTCGGCCTGGGCGCGGCCGTTGGGCAGCAGGGATCCGCGGGTGGTGGGCAGGTCGGAGGTCTGGATGAGGTCCTTGACGGACACGGTCACCCCCAGCAGGGGGCGGTCCTGCCAGGCCGCCGTGCCGAGCTCGCGGATGCGGGCGTCGGCTGCCTCGGCGGCCTGGAGGGCCTGTTCACCGGCGACGGAGACGTAGGCTCCGAGCTCGCCGTCGTGCTTGTGGATCCGGCTCAGGACCGATTGGACGTGCTCGAGGACGGAGACGTCTCGCAGGCGGAGGATCTCCTTGGTTTCGCCAACGCCGATAGAGGTCAACGGATCTCCTAGAGGGAACGGCCGATGGGTTGAGCCGGGGCCGAGCCGGGCCGGGCCGGGGTGGGCAGCCGGGCGGGGCCCGGCTGGGCTCAGGCCACCTGGTCCGAGGTGTCGGACTCTTCGGATGCGTCGGGAGCGGCCGCCATGACGGTGTCCCAGTGCCACTGGGAGTCGAAGGAGGTGACCTCGATGTCGGCGCCGGCGGCGGCGAGGCCCGCGGCGAGGCTGGACGCCTTGGCGATGAACTCCGAGGTGCGGTGGGCGGCGAGCATGTCCTGGGTGGTGAAGGGCGCGCCCTCGCAGCGCAGCAGCCGAAGGTCCATGAACCCGTTGAACTTGCGGTCCAGCACCTCCACCGCGTGCGGGCTGCGGACCGTGAAGCGGACCATGTTGTTGACGTGGCCGTGGTGGTGCTGGTCGGAGTAGAACGCGATGTCGGGGATGGTGGGCGGGACGAAGTGGTCGCGCGCCTCGATCTCGGAGGTCTTGGGGAGGTTGCCGGCGATGAAGTGCCAGGAGTTGTACTGCATCCGCGAGGACATGGCCCAGGCGGTGTCGGCGAGGCGGGCGCTGGAGTCCGCGAAGTAGGTACGGGCCTCGGCGCGCGGGACGACGCAGCAGAAGAACTCGGTGATGCCCCAGTCGACGATCTCGGCCCAGCTCTCGCCGCGCAGCGCCTCGATGAGGCGGGGCAGCGAGCGCAGGCCGCGGCTCATGGAGAAGTCGGCGTCGAAGGCGTCGGTGGCGGCGGCGACGGCCTCGTAGACGAGGGATTCCAGTCCGGTGCCGAAGTCGCCGTGGGGCTCGGCGAGCCACTGCGGGGCTGCGGCGAGGGCGTCGCCGAGCTCGTCGAGGTCGGCGCCGGCCAGCGGCAGGCGGGCGGTGAGGCGGGCGGTGACGGCGGCCTCGCGGGCGCGTGCCTCGTCCCCGTAGGGCTCGGCGACCCGCTCGATCTTGTGGACGAGCGCGCCGTGGATCTCGCGGTAGAGCTGGGCGTCGGCCAGGACGCCCTTGCGGCGCTCGAACAGGGCGCGGGCCAGGGTGTCGAGGTCCGCGACGCTCGCAGTGGCGGGGCGGGCGACCTCCTCGCCGCCGGGTACGTCGTTGTAGTGGCGGCGGTTCTGCTCCAGCTGGTACGCGACGTGCTCCAGGGACAGCTGCGTGCCGTTGGCCTCCTCGATGCGCGCGTATCCGGCGGAGCGGATGAGGAGGGTGAGGCAGGTGACCATCACGGCGTCGCTGTCGGGCCACAGTTCCAGCGGCAGGCCCTGCAGGGCGCTCAGGAAGCAGTCGGGGTGGCCGGGCCACAGCGTCTTGCCCGTGACGGTGTTGCCGTCGCGGAAGTTCGTGTACTGGCGGTCCTCCTGGTAGAGCATGAAGGGGGCGGTGCGCTGGGCGGCCTCCTTCAGGGCCTCCAGGGCCTCGTCGCGGCCCTGCGCACCCAGGGACCGAAGCCAGTCGCGGCAGTCGGCGACCGACTGGGCGAAGCG
>NZ_JBHWVJ010000142.1:0-11101 GCF_042736725.1 Streptomyces sp. NPDC060028
GGTCTCCCGATCCTACGAGTGACCGGAATCAACCCACCAACAACGTAAGGACCCCGCGGTGATGACCGACCAGCGGCCCGCGCCGGCCGCCCCGGCGGCCGCCCCGGCGACCGGACTGCGCGAACGCAAGAAGCAGCGCACCCGGGACGCGCTGCTGCGCGCCGCGCTCCTCCTCTTCATCGCGCAGGGGTACGAGGAGACCACCGTCGACGAGATCACCGACTCGGTGGACGTCTCCCAGCGCACCTTCTTCCGCTACTTCGCGAACAAGGAAGAGGTCGCCTTCGCCGTCCAGGAGCTGGTCGAGTCGCACTTCCTCGCCGCGCTCCGCGCCCGGCCGGGCCACGAGGGGCCCCTGGAGGCCATGCGCAACGCGGTGCTCCGCGCCTGGGACACCGTCGAGGACGCCATCTCCGAGGTGGTCCCGGTCGACCTCTACATGCGCAGCTACCAGCTCATCGAATCCACCCCCGCCCTGCTCGCCGTGCACCTGCGCCGCTCCACCGAGCTGGAGGAACGGATCTCCCGGCTGATCGCCGGCCGTGAGGGCCTCGACGTGGACGCCGACCCGCGGCCGCGGGTGGCCGTCGCCGCGTTCTCGGGCGTGATGCGCGTCACCGGGCGGCTCTGGGGCCAGGGTCAGGACACCAGCGTCCTCGCGATCCGGCGGATGACCGAGGCCTACCTCGACCAGATCGGCCCCGCCCTGGCCGCGGACTGGCGGTAGTCGGCCCGCGGACCGGCGGCAGGCGGCCCCGTACGTACGGATGCCCGCGTCCGTACGGAGGCCCGCGCGGGCATCCGTACGGAGATCCGGGGCCGCCCGCCCGGCCGTGAGCCCCGTCACCCGGCGTGCCGGGGTGCGAGGCGGTCTCCTACGCTGGTGTCAGTGAACCTGCCCGGCCCCGTCCACCCCATCGCCGCCGTCGCCGCCGCGCGACCCACTGCCGCCCTGCGCACCCTGCTCGCGCTCGCGGTGGTCTTCATCATGCTCGCGACGACCGGGTGGACCGCGGTGCACCGGCCCGAAGCGGGCGTCTCCCCGCGGGCCGCGGCGCTCGCCGTCTGGACCGGGGCCCGGTTCGAGGGGCGGCCGCTGCCCGCCGCCGACGCCCCCGCACGGACGGTCGCCCGCTTCTTCGCGGGCCTCGACGGCGCCCAGCGGGCCCGGCTGGCCGAAGGTCACCCGCTCGTCGTCGGCAACCTCGACGGGGCCCCCGTGGCCACCCGCTACCGGGCCAACCTGCTCGCCCTGCACCGCGCCGCGCTCGCCGAGGAGGCGCGCGGCCACGATGTCGCGCTGACCCCCGGCGACCGGGCCACGGCCGTCCGCCGCGCGCACCGTTTCTCCTCCCTCGCCGAGCCCGGCCGGCAGATCCTCAGCTTCGACCCGAGCGGCGGCGGCCTCGTGGCCGAGGTCTTCGGCGACGTCGACGAGGCGCGCCGGATATCGGTGATCGTGCCCGGGGTCGACACCGACGCCTTGACCTTCGAACGCACCCAGCGCCGGCTCACGGCCCCCGTCGGCATGGCGCAGTCCCTGTACGAGGCCGAGCGTGCGGCCGACCCGGCCGGCAGGCCCGCGGTGATCGCCTGGGCCGGCTACGAGGCGCCCACCGGGCTCGGCATGGACGCGGCCACGGGCCGGATGGCCGTGGACGGTGCCGTCCGGCTGAAGTCGCTGGCCGCCGCCCTGCCCGGCGACGCGAGCATCGCGCTGTTCTGCCACAGCTACGGCTCGGTGGTGTGCGGGGTCGCCGCGCACGAGCTGCCGCGCCGGGTGACGGACCTGGTCGTGGCGGGGAGCCCCGGCATGCGGGCGGAGAGCGTCGCCGAGCTGCGCACCCCGGCCCGGGTGTGGGCCGCGCGGGACGAGGGCGACTGGATCGCGGACGTACCGCACCTGGAGTTCGGCGGGCTGGGCCACGGCGCGGATCCGGTGTCCCCGGGCTTCGGCGCGCGGCTGCTCTCCTCCGCCGGGGCCCGGAACCACACCGGCTATTTCGAGCCAGGCACCGCATCCCTGGACAACTTCGCAAAAATCGGAACCGGCGCGTTCGGTTCCGTCGTGTGCGCCACCGGCGACGGCGCCTGCCGCGCCGGAATTTCCGGTGCAGAGCGGGACTGACGCGTGTAGACACCCGAAAATCGGGCGCCTCAACGGGGGGACGTGCGGGGGCGCGTCCCTTTACCATGGCCCGCATGGGTGACGTACTGGCCGGAAACCATGCCGTCTGGGAGTTCGACCTCACCTCGGACTCGGTGCTCATCCGCTTCACACGGGGGATGAGAACGCCGAGGACGCCGAGACTCTTTCACGCCCTCGGGACCCGCCGGATCCCCCTCGAAGCGTTGTCCGGGGTGAGCGTGAGCACGGGCAAACGCGACACGGTGCTGCTGCGCGCCGTCCCGCGGCCCGGTGCGGATCCGCTGATGGACGCCGCCGCCGGACAGTTGAAGGAGTCCCGCGACCCGTACCGCCTGGTGCTGCCCGGCGACCGGGCCCCGCGCGCCGCCGCCTTCGCCGACGCCCTGCGCGCCCGGCTGGGCCCCGACGCGGCGGAACCGGCCGGGCGCTTCCTGGTCGACGTACCGCGGCCACCGCTGCACCTGAAGGCGTACGACGCCCGGGTCTCCTTCGACGGGTCGGCCGTCACCTTCCACTGGTCGCGCACCGGCGCCACGAGCACCAAGTGGAAGGCGGGCGACCAGCGTTATCCGCTGGCCGCCCTGACCGGCGTCGAGTGGAGCTCCCCGGACCGCCCCGGCGGCCACCTGCGGCTGCTGCCGCGGGACAGCGCGCGCGACCCCCGCCCCGACCACGACCTGGCCTCGGCGATCTTCGGCGTCGGGGCCGGGGCCGTGCACGAGTCGCTGCCCTTCGCGGCGGCCGTTCTCGCCGCGCTGCGCGGGCGCACCCCGGTCGCCGCGGTCCCCCGGCCCCGGCCCGGCGACGACCGCCTGCGGCACCTGGGCGAACTGCACACCGCGGGCCTGCTGACCGACGCCGAGTACTCGGCCCTGCGCGACCGCTTCGCCGCCGAGGCGTAAGGCGGGCGTGGCGTGGCCCGGCTACCCCTCGCGGGCCGCCGAGGTGGAGCTCATGTCCGGGTAGCGGTCCCCCGCGACCCCGTCCGCGATCGGCTCCAGCAGCGCCAGCTCCGCCTGCGACAGGGTGATCAGGGTCGCCGCCGTGTTCTCCGCGAGGCGGCCCGGCTTGCGGGTGCCCGGGATCGGGACCACGGTGAGCCCGTGCACCTGCGCCCGCTGCTGCACCCATGCCAGCGCGATCTGCGCCGGGCTCGCGCCGTGCGCCTCGGCGATCTCCCGCACCGGGGCCAGCAGCGCCGCGTTGGCCTTGGCGTTGTCCCCGGTGAACCGCGGCTGGTACTTGCGGAAGTCCCCCTCCGACAGGTCCTTGCCCGCGTCCGCGAAGGACCCCGTCAGGAAGCCGCGCCCGAGCGGCGAGTACGGCACGAAGGCCACGCCCAGCTCGGCCGCCGCGCCCACCGCGCTGCGCTCCACGTCCCGGCTGAAGAGCGACCACTCCGACTGCAGCGCGGCGATGGGGTGCACCGCGTGCGCCTCGCGCAGCTCCGCGCCGGTGACCTCGCTCAGCCCCAGATGGCGCACCTTCCCCTCCTGCACCAGCTCGGCCATCACGCCCACCGACTCGGCGAACGGCACGGCCGGGTCCCGCCGGTGCATGTAGTACAGGTCGATCACATCGGTGCCGAGCCGGCGCAGGCTCGCCTCGACGGCCTGGCGGATGTACGCGCGGTCGTTGCGGATGCCCCGGAAGGCCGGGTCGTCGCTGCGCTCTATCGCGAACTTCGTGGCGAGGGTCATCTCGTCCCGGTGCGCGGCCACGAAGGGCGCGAGGAACTCCTCGTTCGCACCCCGCCCGTAGATGTCCGCGGTGTCGAAGAGGGTGACCCCGGCGGCGAGCGCCGCGTCCAGGGTCTGACGGGCCGCCGCCTCGTCCGTGTCCCCGTAGAACTCGCTCATGCCCATGCAGCCCAGGCCCTGGACGCCGACGAGCGGTCCGCCCTTGCCGAGTTCGACCTGCCCGATCCCGCTGTTCCGCTCGGTCATTGCTGTGCCTTCCCGGCAGTCGTGTTCACAGTCGTCTTCATCGAATACATGCCGATCTTGAAATCCAGTACGGCGAGCGCGTCCGTCAGCTCCGCGATCCGCGTGCGCACCTCGCGCCGCGTCTGCTCCAGCAGTTCGCGCCGCTGGTCGACGGTGTGCCCGCCCTCGCGCAGCAGTTCCGCGTAGCGGACCATGTCGGCCACCGACATGCCGGTGGCGCGCAACTTGCCGACGAACGCCAGCCAGTCGAGGTCCTTGTCGCTGAACCGCCGCTGTCCCGAATGGGAGCGGTCCACGTGCGGCATCAGGCCGATCCGCTCGTACCAGCGCAGGGTGTGCTGGGTCAGACCGGTCCGGGCCTCGACCTCGCTGATCGTGTACCGCGTCTCCGTCAGGCTCATGACTCAACGCTAAAACCTTTGAGTGCACTCCAAGCAAGTAGGCTCGGCAGCATGGAGAGCCCGGAGACCCTGCAGAGCCTGCGCATCATCGAGAACTGGCCCGTACCGACCGCCGCCGCGGCGGTCGTGCGCGCCGACGGGAGCCGGGCCGGGTCCCACGGACCCGTGGACCACCGCTTCCCGCTCGCCTCGGTGACCAAGCCGCTCGCCGCGTACGCCGCCCTCGTCGCCTACGAGGAGGGGGCCGTCGAGCTGGACGAACCGGCCGGACCCGAGGGTTCCACGGTCCGCCACCTGCTCGCCCACACCAGCGGTCTGGCCTTCGACGAGCACCGCGTGACGGCCCCTCCCGGGGAGCGCCGCCTGTACTCGAACGCCGGCTTCGAGGTGCTCGGTGACCACATCGCCAAGGCCACCGGCATCCCGTTCGCGGAGTACCTCCACCAGGCGGTCTTCGAGCCGCTCGGCATGACCTCCTCCGCCCTGGAGGGCTCGCCCGCCAGGGACGGCGTCTCCACCGTCTCGGACCTCGTGCGCTTCGCCGCCGAACTCCAGGCGCCGCGGCTGCTGGACGTGCGCACGGTCGCGGAGGCCACCTCCGTGGTCCACCCGGGTCTCAAGGGAGTCCTGCCGGGCTACGGGCACCAGTCCCCCAACGACTGGGGGCTGGGCATGGAGATCCGCGACGGCAAGTCCCCGCACTGGACGGGCGCCACGTCCTCGCCGCGCACCTTCGGGCACTTCGGGCAGTCCGGCACCTTCCTGTGGGTGGACCCGGACGCGCGCCTCGCCTGTGTGGCACTGACGGACCGCGCCTTCGGCCCGTGGGCCGTGGAGGCCTGGCCGCCGTTCACCGACGCCGTCCTCGCCGAGCTCGCGGGCCGATAAGCAGTCCCCGAGACCGCTTAGGGCGCTGCTCGGGATCCTCTAGGGAAGTTCCCAGATCAGCAGTTCCCCGGGTGACCCGGCGACGAGCTCCAGGTCCTTCTCGTCGGTGATCCTCGCCGAGTCCCCGGGGCCGAGTTCCTCGCCGTCCAGGCGCAGGTCCCCCCGTACGACGTGCACGTAGACGCGCGGCGCCGTCGGTACGGCGACCCGCTCGCCCGCGCCCGGCCGCCGTACGTGCAGCACGGCCCCGGCCGCGGGCACCGCGTAGGGCGTGCTGTCGGCGATGCCCTTGACCAGCGTGTACGAGGGCGGCAGGGACTGCGGGGCGGTCAGCGGCGCGAGCCACGTCTGTACGAAGCGCAGCGCCACGGGCCCGTCGTTGCGCTCCACGTGCCGCGCCCCGGATCCGGCGCCGAAGTGCTGTACGTCGCCGGGCCGGACCAGGCTGACGGCGCCGGTGCTGTCGCGGTGGGTGAGCTCGCCCCCGACCACCCAGGTCACGATTTCGGTGTGGCTGTGCGGGTGCTCGTCGAAGCCGGCGCCCGCGGCGAGGCTCTCTTCGTTGCAGGCCAGGAGGGGGCCGAAGCGCAGGTTGTCCGGGTCGTAGTGCTCGCCGAAGGAGAAGGCGTGTCGGGTGGTGATCCCGGCGGCCCGGTCCCCGCCCGTGTACCGATCGGCGCCGCGACGTACATCAATCATGTGGGCCACCGTAGCCCCGGCACGGACCGCGGCGTGGGACCGGACGCCGCGCAGCCTTCCCGATAAGGCAGTCTTGTCCCGTGCCCCAACCCGAACGTGAGCATTCCCCCGCGACCCACCCCGCGCATCCCGCTCCCGCCCATCCGCACTCCGCGACGCTGCGACGGCTGGAGAAGTCCTCCGGCCGGCTCGCGGCGAACGCCATCGCGCGCATGGACGAGACCCTGCCGTGGTACCGGGCGATGCCCCCGGAGAACCGGTCCTGGATCGGCCTGGTGGCGCAGGCCGGCATCGCCGCGTTCACGGAGTGGTTCCGGCACCCGGAGACCCCGCAGGCGATCTCCACCGACGTCTTCGGGACCGCTCCGCGGGAGCTGACCCGGGCGATCACCCTGCGCCAGACCGTCGAGATGGTCCGCACCACGATCGAGGTCATGGAGACCGCGATCGACGAGGTCGCGGCCCCGGGCGACGAGTCGATCCTGCGCGAGGCCCTGCTCGTGTACGCCCGGGAGATCGCCTTCGCGACGGCTCAGGTGTACGCGCAGGCCGCCGAGGCGCGCGGGGCCTGGGACGCACGCCTGGAGTCGCTCGTCGTCAACGCGGTGCTGTCCGGGGAGGCCGACGAGGGCGCGCTCTCGCGGGCGGCGGCGCTCGGCTGGAACTCGCCGGAACACGTGTGCGTGGTGCTCGGCACGGCCCCCGAGGGGGACAGCGAGCTGACGGTCGAGGCGATCCGGCGCGCGGCCCGCCACCACAAACTGCAGGTCCTGACGGGCGTGCTCGGGGACCGCCTCGTCGTCATCGCGGGCGGCAGCGACAACCCGATCCAGGTGGCCAAGTCCTTGATCGGGCCGTTCGCGGCGGGTGCGGTGGTGGCCGGCCCGGTGGTCCCGGACCTGCTGAACGCCACCAAGTCCGCGCAGGCCGCGGCGGCCGGGCTGAAGGCCTGCACGGCCTGGCAGGACGCCCCCCGGCCGGTGCTGGCGGACGATCTCCTGCCGGAGCGCGCCATCGCCTCGGACCCTTCGGCGCGCGAGCAACTGGTGGAGGAGATCTACAGACCGCTTGAAGAAGCGGGCTCAGCTTTGCTTGAGACGCTGAGCGTGTACCTGGAGCAGGCGAGCAGTCTCGAAGGCGCAGCTCGCATGCTGTTTGTGCACCCCAACACCGTGCGCTACCGGCTGCGACGTGTGACGGACGTCACCGGCTGGTCACCCTCCGATGTCCGCTCAGCGTTCACTCTGCGAATCGCCCTGATCCTCGGGCGTCTGGCCGACGGCGATCCTCAGTCCTAGACTTTTGTCGGACATCAACAATTACGCCGAAGGTTCTTCGTCCCTGTCCCCACGGGCGGCGCGGACCGAACACAAGAGAGAGTGTGAGGGTGCTCGTACTCGTCGCTCCCGGCCAAGGCGCACAGACGCCCGGCTTCCTGACTCCCTGGCTCGAACTGCCCGGCGCCGCTGACCGCGTCGCCGGCTGGTCGGACGCCATCGGGCTCGACCTTGCCCACTACGGCACGAAGGCCGACGCGGACGAGATCCGCGACACGGCCGTGGCCCAGCCCCTGCTGGTCGCCGCCGGTCTGCTGTCCGCCGCCGAGCTGGGGGCCCCTGCCGCCTTCGGCGCCGTGGCGGGCCACAGCGTCGGCGAGATCACCGCCGCCGCGTACGCCGGCGTGCTGTCCGCCGCCGACGCGCTGTCCTTCGTACGGACCCGCGGGCTCGGCATGGCCGAGGCCGCCGCGGTCACGGCGACGGGCATGGCGGCCGTCCTCGGCGGCGACCCGGACGTGGTCGTCGCGCACCTGGAGAAGCTGGGGCTGACCCCGGCCAACATCAACGGCGCGGGCCAGATCGTCGCGGCCGGCACCGTGGAGCAGATCGCCGCCCTGGAGGCCGAGAAGCCCGAGGGTGTCATGAAGGTCGTCGCCCTCAAGGTCGCGGGCGCCTTCCACACGCTCCACATGGCTCCGGCCGTGGCCAGGCTGGAGGAGGCCGCCTCGGCCCTCAGCCCGGCCGACCCGGTGCTGAAGTATGTTTCGAACAAGGACGGTCAGGTCGTGACCACGGGCGCCGATGTCGTCGCCCGGCTGGTCGGCCAGGTCGCCAATCCGGTCCGCTGGGACCTGTGCATGGAGACGTTCGCCGCACTGGGCGTCACCGGGATCATCGAGCTGTCTCCCGGTGGCACTCTGACGGGTCTGGCCAAGCGCGCGCTGAAGGGCGTACCGAGCGTGGCCCTCAAGACCCCGGACGATCTCGAAAAGGCCGCGGCGCTCGTCGCCGAGCACGCGGCCTGAGAGAAGGAGCCCACACAGCATGTCGAAGATCAAGCCTGCCAAGGGCTCCCCGTACGCCCGCATCCTCGGCGTCGGCGGCTACCGCCCGACCCGCGTGGTGCCCAACGAGGTCATCCTCGAGACGATCGACTCGTCCGACGAGTGGATCCGCTCGCGCTCCGGCATCGCGACCCGGCACTGGGCCTCGCCCCAGGAGACCGTCGCCGCGATGTCGGTGGAGGCCTCGGGCAAGGCTCTGGCCGATGCCGGTGTGTCTCCGGAGCGGATCGGCGCCGTGATCGTCTCGACGGTGTCCCACTTCAAGCAGACCCCGGCCGTCGCGACGGAGATCGCGCACCGGATCGGCGCGGGCAAGCCCGCCGCCTTCGACATCTCCGCGGGCTGCGCCGGCTTCGGCTATGGCCTGACGCTGGCCAAGGGCCTGGTCGTGGAGGGTTCGGCGGAGTACGTCCTCGTCATCGGCGTGGAGCGGCTCTCGGACCTGACCGACCTGGAGGACCGGGCGACGGCCTTCCTGTTCGGCGACGGCGCGGGCGCCGTGGTCGTCGGCCCCTCGGACGAGCCGGCCATCGGCCCCACGGTGTGGGGTTCGGAGGGCGACAAGTCCGAGACGATCAAGCAGACCGTGCCGTGGGACGAGTACCGCAGCACGGACAGCGCGGAGAAGTTCCCGGCCATCACGCAGGAGGGTCAGGCGGTCTTCCGCTGGGCCGTCTTCGAGATGGCCAAGGTGGCCCAGCAGGCGCTCGACGCAGCCGGGATCACCGCGGACGACCTGGACGTCTTCATTCCGCACCAGGCAAACATGCGGATCATCGACTCGATGGTGAAGACTCTGAAGCTGCCGGAGCACGTCACGGTCGCCCGTGACGTGGAGACCACCGGCAACACCTCGGCCGCCTCGATCCCGCTCGCTATGGAGCGGCTCCTGGCGACCGGAGCGGCGAAGAGCGGCGATACCGCGCTCGTCATCGGCTTCGGGGCGGGACTCGTCTACGCCGCGACGGTCGTTACCCTCCCCTAGGGTCCGGGAGCACTTTCCCGTCCCTGTTCCACCCCAGTACCTAAAGAAGGAGCGCCACATGGCCGCCACGCAGGAAGAGATCGTCGAAGGTCTCGCGGAGATCGTCAACGAGATCGCGGGCATCCCGGTCGAGGACGTCCAGATCGACAAGTCCTTCACCGACGACCTGGACGTCGACTCGCTGTCCATGGTCGAGGTCGTCGTCGCCGCCGAAGAGCGCTTCGAGGTCAAGATCCCGGACGAGGACGTCAAGAACCTCAAGACGGTCGGCGACGCCGCGAGCTACATCCTGAAGAACCAGGCCTGAGCCTGACGAGCGTTTGTCGCCACCTGGCGGTGGCGCCGTGACAATTCAGCACCCCCTGAGACGTGGAGAAAGAATTCCTGTGAGCCCGACCAATCGCACCGTGGTCGTCACCGGTATCGGCGCAACCACTCCGCTGGGTGGCGACAGCGCTTCGACCTGGGAAGGTCTGCTTGCCGGCCGTTCCGGCGTAAAGCCCCTCGAGGGTGAGCGTTTCGCCGAACTCCCGGTTCGTATTGCCGCCCTGGTCGCCGTGGACCCCAGTGAGGTCCTGCCCCGGCCGCTGGCGCGCAAGCTGGACCGCTCGGCCCAGTTCGCCATCATCGCGGCCCGTGAGGCATGGGCCGATGCCGGCTACACCGCCCCGGCGGGCGAGGACGCGGCCATCGCGCCCGAGCGCCTGGGCACCGTCATCGCCTCCGGCATCGGCGGCGTGACGACCCTGCTGGACCAGTACGACGTACTGAAGGAAAAGGGCGTGCGCCGGGTCTCCCCGCACACCGTCCCCATGCTCATGCCGAACGGCCCGTCCGCCAACGTCGGCCTGGAGGTCAACGCCCGCGCGGGTGTGCACACTCCGGTCAGCGCCTGCGCGTCCGGCGCCGAGGCCATCGGCTACGCCGTCGAGATGATCCGCACCGGCCGTGCCGATGTGGTCGTCGCGGGCGGCACCGAGGCGGCGATCCACCCGCTGCCGATCGCCGCGTTCGCCAACATGATGGCGATGTCCAAGAACAACGAGAACCCCGAGCAGGCCTCCCGCCCCTACGACAAGGCCCGCGACGGCTTCGTCCTCGGCGAGGGTGCGGGCGTCGTGGTCCTGGAGTCCGCCGAGCACGCCGCCGCGCGTGGCGCCCGGGTCTACTGCGAGGTGCTGGGCCAGGGTCTGTCCGCGGACAGCCACCACATCGCGCAGCCGGAGCCGACCGGCCGCGGTGTCGCGGCCGCGGTGCAGAACCTGCTCGACAACACCGGCCTGGACACCTCCGAGCTGGTCCACCTCAACGCGCACGCCACGTCCACCCCGCAGGGTGACACGGCCGAGCTGAAGGCCCTGCGCAAGGTGCTGGGCGACGACCTCGACCACATCGCCATCTCGGCGACCAAGTCGATGACCGGCCACCTGCTGGGCGGCGCGGGCGGTATCGAGACCGTCGCCACCGTGCTGGCGCTGTACCACCGGCTGGCACCGCCGACGATCAACATCGACGAGCTCGACGACGACATCGACGCGGACATCGTGCGCGGCGAGCCGCGCAAGCTGCCGGCCGACGGCCCGATCTCCGCGATCAACAACTCGTTCGGTTTCGGCGGCCACAACGTCACGCTGGCCTTCCGCACCGTGTGATGCTCTGACCGTACGTACGAGGGCCCCCGCCCGGCAG
>NZ_JBHWVJ010000143.1:0-10844 GCF_042736725.1 Streptomyces sp. NPDC060028
GCGCCTCAAACGCCGGCGGGGCTGAACGGGCGGCGGGCCGGCCCCCGGCAAGGGCGGGGGCCGGCCGGGCTGCCTGGGCCGGCCAGGCAGGTGGTCCGGCGGCCTGGACGGGGGGCGGTGGTCCGGATGGGCCGGCGGGCTGCATAGGCGGGCGGCTGCACAAGCCGGCGGGGCTGGATGGGCCGGCGGGCTGGGTGGGCCGGCAGGGCTGGCGGGTCGGCAGGCTGCCTGAGCAGGCGGCGGGCCAGGCGGGCCAGGCGGGCTGGATGGGCTGGCGGGCTGGACGGGGGTCGGCAGGGCTCGTGGGTCGGTGGACATGAGGTGGAGCGGGTCGGTGGCGTGGGTCGCCGGACGTGACTAGTGCAGGGGGATGGACAGATGGCGAGTACGGAGAACCGGGCGGTGCCCCACGAGGCCGGGGCGTCGGGCGGTGTCGGTGCGGAGGCGGACGGCAGTGGGCGGGGCGCCGCGGCGTCTGGCGTGGACTCCGCCGGGGGCGAGCCGCGGGGCGCCGCCGGGGGTGCTGCGGACGCCGCCGGGGGCGAGAGGCTGCGGCGGTGGCGGATGGTGTTGGGCGGGGGAGAGGGGGACGGGACCGGGTGCGTGCTGGGTGGGCGGGACGCGGCCATGGACGCGGCGCTCGGGGCGTTGTACGGGGGAGAGGGGGACGGGGCCACCGGGTCCCGGAAGGCGTCGGGGGAGCGGGCGGCCGGGCTCGGCGGGTCCGCGCCCAAGGTCGCGCGCTGGCTCGGGGACATCCGTACGTACTTCCCCGGCTCGGTGGTCCAGGTCATGCAGCGGGACGCCATCGCCCGGCTCGGCCTGTCCGCGCTGCTCCTCGAGCCGGAGATGCTGGAGGCCGTCGAGCCGGACGTCCACCTGGTCGGCACCCTGCTCTCCCTCAACAAGGCGATGCCCGAGACCACGAAGGAGACGGCGCGGGCCGTGGTCCGCAAGGTGGTCGAACAGTTGGAGAAGCGGCTCGCGACCCGCACCCGGGCCACCCTCACCGGCGCGCTGGACCGGTCCGCCCGGATCAGCCGCCCCCGCCACCACGACATCGACTGGGACCGGACCATCCGGGCGAACCTGAAGAACTACCTGCCGGAGCACCGCACGGTCGTGCCGGAGCGGCTCATCGGCTACGGCCGGGCCGCGCGGGCGGTGAAGAAGGAGGTGATCCTCTGCATCGACCAGTCGGGTTCCATGGCGGCCTCCGTCGTCTACGCCTCCGTGTTCGGGGCGGTGCTCGCCTCGATGCGTTCGATCGCGACCCGCCTGGTCGTCTTCGACACCGCCGTGGTCGACCTGACCGACCAGTTGGACGACCCCGTCGACGTGCTCTTCGGCACCCAGCTCGGCGGCGGCACCGACATCAACCGCGCCCTCGCCTACTGCCAGTCGAAGATCACCCGGCCCGCCGACACCGTCGTGGTCCTGATCAGTGATCTCTACGAGGGCGGCATACGCAACGAAATGCTCAAGCGGGTCGCGGCGATGAAGAGCGCGGGCGTGGAGTTCGTGACCCTGCTCGCCCTGTCCGACGAGGGCGCCCCGGCCTACGACCGCGAACACGCCGCGGCCCTCGCCGCGCTGGGCGCCCCGGCATTCGCCTGCACCCCCGACCTGTTCCCGGAGGTAATGGCCGCGGCACTGGAGAAGCGCCCGCTCCCGGTGCCCTGACCAAGCCCCGGCCGAGCCCCCCACCGAGCCCCCGGCCGACCCCCGACCGAGCACCCGGCCGACCGCCGCCGGAGTCCCGACCAGGGCCCCCGTACATCGGCAGATCACACGAAGATGCAGTTCAACCGTGAGGCGATCTGTGACAGGTATCACCGCTCAGGTGTGATCTGCGATTTAGGGACCAACGTCCCACGGGGATAACCTGCGGGACGGACATGCCGCGTCCACGGTCACCGTGTGCGCTCCCCTTGTGACAGCGCCGTCACGTTGCCCTCCGCGGCACGCCCACGCAGATAGCAGACAACCGCGAATCACTGCGAATCTTTGAAGACAAGGGACGGACGCGCGTGGACCTGTTCGAGTACCAGGCGAGGGACCTCTTCGCCAAGCACGGTGTACCGGTGCTGGCCGGTGAAGTGATCGACACGCCTGAGGCGGCGCGCGAGGCCACGGAGCGGCTGGGCGGCAAGTCGGTCGTCAAGGCGCAGGTGAAGGTCGGCGGCCGCGGCAAGGCCGGTGGCGTCAAGCTCGCCGCCACCCCGGACGAGGCCGTCGCCCGTGCGACGGACATCCTCGGCATGGACATCAAGGGCCACACGGTCCACAAGGTGATGATCGCCGAGACCGCTCCGGAGATCCTGGAGGAGTACTACGTCTCCTACCTCCTCGACCGCACCAACCGCACCTTCCTGGCCATGGCCTCGGTCGCGGGTGGCATGGACATCGAGCAGGTCGCCGAGGAGACCCCCGAGAAGCTCGCGAAGGTCCCGGTGAACGCCAACGAGGGCGTGACCATCGAGAAGGCCCGCGAGATCGTCGCCCTGGCGCAGTTCCCGGCCGAGGTCGCCGAGCAGGTCGCCGAGGTCCTCGTGACCCTGTGGGCGACCTTCATCGCCGAGGACGCGCTCCTCGTCGAGGTCAACCCGCTCGCGAAGGTCGCCTCCGGTGACGTCATCGCGCTCGACGGCAAGGTCTCGCTCGACGAGAACGCCGAGTTCCGCCAGCCGGGCCACGAGGAGTTCGTGGACCACGCGGCCGCGAACCCGCTCGAGGCCGCCGCCAAGGCGAAGAACCTCAACTACGTCAAGCTCGACGGTGAGGTCGGCATCATCGGCAACGGCGCGGGTCTCGTCATGAGCACCCTCGACGTCGTCGCGTACGCCGGCGAGAACCACGGCGGCGTCAAGCCCGCCAACTTCCTGGACATCGGCGGTGGCGCCTCCGCCGCCGTCATGGCCAACGGTCTCGAGATCATCCTCGGCGACCCGGACGTCAAGTCCGTCTTCGTCAACGTCTTCGGTGGCATCACCGCCTGTGACGAGGTCGCCAACGGCATCGTCCAGGCGCTGCAGCTGCTCGAGGACAAGGGCGAGGCGGTCACCAAGCCGCTGGTCGTCCGTCTCGACGGCAACAACGCCGAGCTGGGTCGCAAGATCCTCTCGGACGCCAACCACCCGCTGGTCCAGCGCGTGGACACCATGGACGGCGCGGCCGACAAGGCCGCCGAGCTCGCGGCTGCGAAGTAAGGGCAGAGGTCACAGACTCACATGGCTATCTTCCTCAACAAGGACAGCAAGGTCATCGTCCAGGGCATGACCGGTGCCACGGGCATGAAGCACACCAAGCTGATGCTGGCTGACGGCACCAACATCGTCGGCGGCGTGAACCCGCGCAAGGCCGGCACGACCGTCGACTTCGACGGCACCGAGATCCCGGTCTTCGGTTCGGTCGCCGAGGCGATGGAGAAGACGGGCGCCAACGTCTCCGTCCTCTTCGTCCCGCCGGCCTTCGCCAAGGCCGCCGTGGTCGAGGCGATCGACGCCGAGATCCCGCTGGCCGTCGTCATCACCGAGGGCATCGCGGTGCACGACTCCGCCGCCTTCTGGTCGTACGCGACCGCCAAGGGCAACAAGACGCGGATCATCGGCCCGAACTGCCCGGGTCTGATCACCCCCGGCCAGTCCAACGCCGGCATCATCCCGGGTGACATCACCAAGCCCGGCAAGATCGGTCTCGTGTCGAAGTCCGGCACGCTGACCTACCAGATGATGTACGAGCTGCGTGACATCGGCTTCACCTCCGCCGTCGGCATCGGTGGCGACCCGGTCATCGGCACCACGCACATCGACGCCCTCGAGGCGTTCGAGGCCGACCCCGACACCGAGCTGATCGTCATGATCGGCGAGATCGGCGGCGACGCCGAGGAGCGTGCGGCGGACTTCATCGCGAAGAACGTCACCAAGCCGGTCGTCGGTTACGTCGCGGGCTTCACCGCCCCCGAGGGCAAGACCATGGGTCACGCCGGCGCGATCGTCTCGGGTTCCTCCGGCACCGCACAGGCCAAGAAGGAGGCCCTCGAGGCCGCGGGCGTCAAGGTCGGCAAGACGCCGACCGAGACGGCCAAGCTGGCGCGCGAGATCCTCGCCGCCCGGTAGTAATCGTGCAGTGACGGGCGTGGCCCGCACCCTGTGAGGGGGTGCGGGCCACGCCCGTTCGCGTGTGCGCCCGTTCGGCTATTCGCCCTTGGGATGGATGCGGGCGGTTCCGGCGGACGGATCGCCCCGCAGCTTGTCGTGCAGGTGCCGTCCCGCGTCGGTGAGCTGCTGGGGGCCGCTGAGCGGCGGTACGCCGGAGACGCTCGCGCCGGGGGACTCCGGCGGAACGAAGCTGGTGGGGGCGGTCGCGGCCGTGTACGCCGTCGCGGCCGCGATGACCGCCGTCAGGCCGAGGGCGGCGCGGGTCCACACCCGGATGCGGTGCTCGCCGGCGGTGCGTACCTCGGCCGCCGGGCGCGGCTGGAGCGGTACGGCCGGGCGCAGCGACCCCAGCCGTGCGCGCAGCAGTGCGGACTGTTTCTCGGGCGCTACGGCGGCCAGTTCGGGGAGCAGCTCGGCGAGCTCTTCGTGGGCGTGGACCAGGCGGCCGCCGGCCGTGGGAGTGGTGGCCTCGGTCTCGGCGGCGGTGTCGGGGAGGTCCAGCCCGACACCGTCGTAGAGCAGGACCGTACGGCGGTGGGCCGGCGGCAGCGCGAGCATGGCGTCCAGCAGGATCCGGTCGGCGGGGTCGGCCGGGGGCCGGTCGGGATGCCGGTGCGTGCGGCGGAGGTGGTGCCAGGGGGAGAGGGCGTGCTCGTACGTCACCAAGCGCACCCAGCCCACCGGGTCGGGGTCGGTGGCGACCTCGGGCCAGTGTTGCCAGGCCCGGTGGAAGGCCCGCTCGACGGACTCCAGAGCGAGGGCGCGGCGGCCGGTGAGCAGGTAGGCCTGGCGGGCGAGGGCGCCGGCGGTGCGGGCGTAGAGCAGGTCGAAGGCCGTCGCCGCCGAGGCCTCCGCGGTGGGCTGCGGCTCCGCCTCCGCGGTGGGCTGCTCCGGCTGCGGGGCGGGGGCGCCGCCGCACGTGCCCGACCCGGCGGCGGGGGGCGTCTGGTGGGCCGTCAGGGCCGAGGGCTGTACGGAGTACGCGGGCCCGGCGGTACCGGTCGCCCCGGCGGCGGCCGCCCCGGACGCGGGGGTCCCTTCGGGACCGGCGGGAGCCGGCGCCACCGCGGAACCGTCGAACGCGGCCGCCGCGCCGGGCCCCCCTGGGGCAGGCGCCGCCTCGGGGTCACCGGAGATCGCGGGGGACGGCGCGGGCGCCGCCGGTTCGCCGGCGCGGGGCGTGGCGGCGGTGACGCGGCTCCCGGGCGTCGGCGCCGAACCGGCAGCGCTGGGCGCGGGGGCCGCTTCGGGACCCCCGGTGGGGGACGCCAAGGGTTCGGCAGCGCTGGGCGCGGGGGCCGCTTCGGGACCCCTGGCGGCGGACGCCAAGGCTTCGGGACCGCTCGGCGCGGGAGCCGCTTCGAGGCCCCCGGCGGCGGGCGCCGCCGCTTCGGCAGCGCTGGGCGCGGGGGCCGGTTCGGGACCCGCGGGGACGGGCGCCGCCGCTTCGGCAGCGCTGGGCGCGCGGGCCGCTTCGGGAGCCCCGGCGGCGGGCGTCAACGCTTCGGCAGCGCTCGGCGCTGTGGCCATGTCAGGGGGATCCGGCGGTGCGGGGGCCGGGGGCGGGGTCGTGGCCAGGCGGGAGAGGAGTTCGGCGTAGGCCTCGCGTTTGCGGCCCCGGGGGTCCGTGCGGCCGGATTCCCAGGAGCGGACGGTGGTTGCGGTGACGCCCACCGCTTCCGCGATCTGCTCGTGCGTCAGGTCCGCCGCTTCGCGCAGGCGCCGGCGGTCCTTCGGGGTGGGGAGGCCGGGCTCCGTGACGTTTTGTGTCATGCCACACTCCCCGCGACCCGGACGCCCTGAGCAAAAAAGTACATAAGCGTATATTGAGCGACACCACGGACATTCGCCTGTTACCCGCCCATAGCGCGTGTCGTTGGCACCATGGCGGGGTGACCCAAGTGACCGAACGCGGGACCCCGTTGCCGACGGCCTCGCGGGCCGCCGCCTGTGTGCTGGGCGGCGCCGTGGCCGCCGGACTCGGGCTCGGCTTCCTCGCCGTGCTCGTCATCGTGCTGTGGATCAGCTCCCCGTACCCCGACAGCGGCCCCGGCGGGGCCCTGCACCTGGCCGCCGGGCTGTGGCTGCTCGCCCACGGGACCGAGCTGATCAGGTACGAGACCCTCTCGGGGGTGCCGGCCCCGGTCGGCGTGACCCCGCTCCTGCTCGTCGCCCTGCCCGCCCTGCTCATCCGCCGCGCGGCCCGCCTCGGGAGCGGCCCCGGGGAGAACGGCGAGGAGGAGCTGTCCACGAGCGTAGTCTTCTCCGCCGTCCTGTGCGGGTACCTCGGGGTCGGCGCCCTGGCCACCGTGTACGCGGCCGGCGGCCCCATGCCCGCCGACCCGCTCAGCGCGGCCTGGCACCTCCCGCTGGTCGCCACGCTCGCCGCCGCCGGCGGGGCGTGGGAGGCCCGGGGACGCCCCCTCGGGCCGCTGCCCGGCTGGGCCAGGCGGCCCCGCTACGCGCTCGCGCTGCGCGCCGGAGCCGGCGGAACCCTCGTGCTCCTGGGCGGCGGGGCCCTGCTCGTCGGCGCTTCGCTCGCCTGGCACGGAGCGGAGGTGCAGGGGTCCTTCCTGTCGCTCACCGGAGTCTGGTCGGGCCGCTTCGCCGTACTGCTGCTCGCCCTCGCCTTGATCCCGAACGCCATGGTCTGGGGCGCGTCCTACGCCCTCGGCCCCGGCTTCGCCCTCGGCGCGGGCGCCGCCGCCACCCCGCTCGGCTTCGGCGGTTCGCCCGCGCTGCCCCGGTTCCCGCTGCTCGCAGCGCTGCCGCCGGCGGGTCCCGGCACGCCGCTGACCTGGGCCGCGGCCGTGGTGCCGGTGGCGGCCGGGCTGGCGGTGGGCTGGTTCGCGGTACGCCGGGCGCGCGAGGTCTCGTACGGGGAGACCGCACTCACCGCGGCCCTGGGTTCACTGGTCTGCGGGCTGGCGACGACCGGGCTGGCGGCGGCTTCGGCGGGGCCGATGGGCTCGCGGGGGCTGGCGAACTTCGGGCCGGTGTGGTGGCAGACGGGCGCCGCGGCCCTGGGGTGGAGCCTGGCGCTCGCGGTCCCGGCGGCGGTGGCCGTGCACGCCTGGCGCAACCGGCCGGCCCCGGGCCTGGCCGCCGCCGAGGACGACGAGTGGCACGACAGCGGCGTACGGGAGGTCCGCTGGGCGGCCCTGCGCCGCGCGGCGGGCACCCTGATCCCCGACTTCGCGTCGGCGGAACCCGCCGCGAGGCCCGAACCCGCGCCGGATCCCCAGCCTGTGGACACACCGGTGCGTGTGGACACACCGGAGCCCGTGGGCACCCCGGCCGCCCCACCGGTGGCGCCGGCGCCACCGCCCAAGCCGCCCCGGACGGTGACCGTCCTGCCCGGCCTGAGGCTGGACCTGACCCCGATCCCCCTCCCGGCGAAGCCGCCCGCGGCCCCGCCCCCGCCCCCGCCGGTCCCCACGGTCACGGGCGCCCGGGTGCTGTCCCGCCGAAAGCCCGGCGGCGATGCGGACCAGGTCTGATCGGACGGGCTCCGCTACCGCTGCACCTTGAGCATCTTGCCGATGAAGTTGTCCGGCAGCAGGTCGTTGCACTGCAGCTCCGCCGTCTTCGTCAGGGCGTCGTCGCGGCAGACGTAGAAGTCCTTGTACGCGAACTGCAGCGCGTACGAGCTCAGCGCCAGCAGCACCGCCAGCGAAGCGGTGACCAGGCCGCTCACCGCCGCCGTGCGCTGAGGCCGGGCGGCGGCCCCGAGCGCCGCCAGCCCGCCCTGGGCCGACGCCGGAGCCGGCGTCACGGCCGGCGCGACGCCTTCCACGTCGTCCACGGAAGCCCTCGTCGCGGCGGCCGGCGCCGGCACGCCCCGGAGCGCGCTGATCCCCCAGTACAGCGCGAGTGCGCCCAGCAGCAGCCCCGCCGACGGGATCCCGAAGATCCCGAAGAAGAAGCCCCACATGCCCGCCAGCAGCGCGTACCGCGCCCGCCGCTGGACCGGATCCGTCGGGTCCCACCGCGCCGGTCCGCCGTCGCCGGAGCCCGGCCCGGGCCCGGACCCGGGCCCGGACCCGGGGCCTTGCCCCGGTCCCTGCCGGTCGCCGTCACCCCCGCCCCGCGGCTGCCAGGGCTGGTCGGGCCGGCCTTCCGGGGGAGCCGCGAAGGGGTTGTCGTCGGTCGAGGGGTCAGGCTGGCGGCGGTCCGGCATCGGGTGTGTTTCTTCCCCTGTGTCATGGACGTCTTGGGGACGTCGGCGGCCTGTTTGCGGCTTGTATGCCAGACGCTACCGCCCGGCCGTCCCCCCGTCCCTCGGGGGCCGTCCGGTGTGCCGGTATCGTTGCAGGCGGTCGGTGGCTTCGTATGGTCCCCCGTATATCGGTGACCCGAAGTTTCGTATGACCACACAAGACGAACGCCGCATTCCCCGCGAGTTCCCGAGTTCCCGCGAGAAAGGGCCTCCCCATGGCCGCCTCCCGCCTGGTCGTGCTGGTCTCCGGTTCCGGCACCAACCTCCAGGCCCTGCTCGACGCCATCGACGCCCACCCCGGCGGAGCCGAGGGCTTCGGAGCCGAAGTCGTCGCCGTGGGGGCCGACCGCGAGAACATCGTCGGCCTGGAGCGGGCCGAGAAGGCGGGCATCCCCACCTTCGTGTGTCCGGTCAAGGCCTACGGCAGCCGCGAGGAATGGGACGCCGCCCTCACCGGGGCGACCGCCGCGCACGCGCCGGACCTCGTCGTGTCGGCCGGGTTCATGAAGATCGTGGGCGAGGAGTTCCTCGACCGCTTCGGCGGCCGGTTCATCAACACCCACCCCGCGCTGCTGCCGGCCTTCCCCGGTGCGCACGGCGTACGGGACGCCCTCGCGTACGGAGCCAAGGTCACCGGCTGCACGGTCCACTTCGTGGACGGCGGCGTGGACACCGGTCCGATCATCGCCCAGGGTGTCGTCGAGGTCCGTGAGGAAGAGGACGAAGCCGCTCTCCATGAGCGCATCAAGGAAGTCGAGCGCGATCTGCTCGTCGATGTCGTGGGGCGCCTGGCCCGGCACGGCTACCACATTGAGGGACGAAAGGTAACAATCCAGTGACCGCCGTAGAGAGCAACGACCCGACCACGACCCAGCGGCCGATCCGGCGTGCGCTCGTCAGTGTCTACGACAAGACGGGACTGGAAGAGCTGGCCCGCGGCCTGCACGAGGCGGGCGTCGCGCTCGTCTCCACCGGCTCCACCGCCTCCAAGATCGCCGCGGCCGGTGTGCCCGTCACCAAGGTCGAGGAGCTGACCGGCTTCCCCGAGTGCCTGGACGGCCGGGTCAAGACCCTGCACCCGCGCGTCCACGCCGGCATCCTCGCCGACCTGCGCCTGGAGGACCACCGCAACCAGCTCGCCGAGCTGGGCGTGGAGCCCTTCGACCTGGTCGTCGTCAACCTGTATCCCTTCCTGGAGACCGTCCAGTCGGGTGCCACCCCGGACGAGTGCGTCGAGCAGATCGACATCGGCGGCCCGTCGATGGTCCGCGCCGCGGCCAAGAACCACCCCTCGGTGGCCGTCGTGACCAGCCCCGACCGCTACGCCGACGTGATCGCGGCGGCCCAGGGCGGCGGCTTCGACCTCACCGCGCGCAAGCGGCTGGCGGCCGAGGCCTTCCAGCACACCGCCGCGTACGACGTCGCCGTGGCCTCCTGGTTCACGAACGCGTACGCCCCGGAGCCCGAGGCCGTGCTGCCCGAGTTCCTGGCCGGCGCCTGGGAGCGCAAGTCCACCCTCCGCTACGGCGAGAACCCGCACCAGGCCGCGGCCCTCTACACGGACGGCCGGCCGGGCGGGCTCGCCAACGCCGAGCAGCTGCACGGCAAGGAGATGTCCTTCAACAACTACGTGGACACCGAGGCCGCGCGCCGCGCCGCCTTCGACCACGAAGAGCCCTGCGTCGCGATCATCAAGCACGCCAACCCGTGCGGGATCGCCGTGGACAAGGACGTCGCCGCGGCGCACCGCAAGGCGCACGCCTGCGACCCGCTGTCGGCCTTCGGCGGCGTCATCGCCGTCAACCGCCCGGTGACCGTCGAGCTCGCCGAGCAGGTCGCGGAGATCTTCACCGAGGTCATCGCCGCCCCCTCCTACGAGGACGGCGCGGTCGAGATCCTGGCCAAGAAGAAGAACATCCGCGTCCTGAAGGTGGACGGCACCCCGCACCAGCCGGGCGACCTCAAGCCCATCAGCGGCGGCGCGCTGCTCCAGCAGAGCGACCTCTTCCAGGCCGAGGGCGACGACCCGGCCCACTGGACCCTCGCCACCGGCGACGCGCTGTCCGCCGAGGAGCTCGCCGAGCTGGCCTTCGCGTGGAAGGCCTGCCGCGCGGTCAAGTCCAACGCGATCCTGCTCGCCAAGGACGGCGCCTCGGTCGGCGTCGGCATGGGCCAGGTCAACCGCGTGGACTCGGCGAAGCTGGCCGTCGAGCGGGCGGGCGCCGAGCGCGCGCAGGGCTCGTACGCCGCCTCGGACGCGTTCTTCCCGTTCCCGGACGGCCTGGAGATCCTGACGGCCGCGGGCATCAAGGCCGTGGTCCAGCCGGGCGGTTCGGTCCGTGACGAGCAGGTCGTCGAGGCAGCGAAGGCGGCGGGCGTGACGATGTACTTCACCGGGACCCGGCACTTCTTCCACTGAGTTCCCCCCGGCAACGGCGAAGGCCGCGTCCCGCAGACTGCGGGAC
>NZ_JBHWVJ010000144.1:0-10753 GCF_042736725.1 Streptomyces sp. NPDC060028
GATCCTCGACTCCCTCGCCCGTTTCTGCCGACGAATCTCCGGCGCAGGACACTAGATGCTCACCTCGACGTAGTCGATGTCGGTGAACTCGACCCGCAGGCCGTCCGCCCGGCGCCCGCTGTCCCGGAAGTAGACCTCCCCCAGCCCGCCGGCGGCGATCTGCTGCAGCTCGGCCTCGGTGGCCCCGGCGTCCTGGGCGGCCAGCAGCCGGGCCGCCACCTCGGGCGGCAGGTGCTGCGTGATCCGACGCATCCGCCCGTCGTCTGACGTGCCGGGCGCGGCGGTGAACCCGAACCGGGCCCGGGTCTCGATGACCAGCCCGGTCTGCTTCGCGGCCTTCTCCCGGGCGCGCTTGCGTCGCTCTTGGCTTAACCCCCCTACGGGCATATCGCCAACGTCAGCTTCGGATCAGGTTCCTCGACCATCAGCAGTGGATCGCCGAGCACGCCGGGCAGGTCCAGCGGTGCTGACCAGTTTCAGCGGAACGCGGCGATATTGCGGGCGGCCCAGTCGGCGAACGGGCGCGGGGCGCGGCCGAGGACCCGCCGGACGTCTGGACTGACGCGCAGTTCGGCCGGGGTCGGGGAACCGAGGATGGTCAGGGTGTCCTCGGCGAGCTCAGCCGGCATGCTCCGGGCCATGGCGGCCTTGGCCTCGTCGCGGGTGAGGTCGTGGAACCGCACTGGCGAGCCCAGCGTGGCGGCGATGGCCTCCGCCTGCTGACGCGGCGTGATCACCTCCGGGCCGGTCAGCTCGTACACGCCGCCGGTGTGCCGGTCATCCAGCAGGCAGGCCGCCGCGACCTCTGCGATGTCCGCCGGGTCGATGATCGGCACCCCGACGTCGCCGAAGGGAGCGGCGACTGCCCGCTGCCCGCGGATGGACTCGGCCCACCACAGGGCGTTGGAGGCGAAGCCGCCCGGCCGCAGGATGGCCCACTCCAGGTCGGACTCCCGCAGCACATCCTCCAGCGCGCGCATCGCGATCCGCGTTGCGCCGAAGGGCCTGGTCGCCACGCCCTGCGTGGAGAGCAGGACGACCCGGCGGACCCCGCTGGCCTCGGCTGCGCCGATGATGTCGGCCGGGCTGGCTCCGGCGGCGTGCATGTCGCCGGACAGCAGCAGGAATAGCGCTTTCGCTCCGGCCAGCACTGGCTCAAGGCTGGCCGGCCCGGCCAGGTCGGCCGCCACGTGGCGGCCGCCGTCCGGCACCGCCGCCGCGTGCCGTGACACCGCCGTCACCTGCTGGCCCGCCTCGGCCAATGCCCGCGTCAACGGCCGGCCCACATTCCCGGTAGCCCCGGTCACCACGATCATGTACAGCTCCTTGTTCGATGTCTTCTGTGGCCTTCACGGTAGGAGTCGGGCTAACTATTGGTAAGGACATACCTAGGGGTAAGCTCATCACGTGACGGGAAGCGCGCAGCACATACGGGCCGAGGCGGGGGAACGGTATGAGGTGTTTCACACCGACTGCCCCGCGCGTGATGTGGTCGACCACGTGACCAGCAAGTGGGGCGTCTGGGTGTTGATCTCCTTGCGGAGATACGACCTCCGGTTCTACGAGCTACGCGAGAGCATCCAAGGCATCAGCGAGAAGATGCTCGCCCAGACCCTGCGCGCGCTGGTCCAGGATGGCCTGGTCTGGCGGGAGGTCGAGCCGACGACGCCGCCCCAGGTCACCTACGGGCTGACCGAGTTCGGTCGGGACGTCGGCGAGCCGCTGGCGGAGCTGTTCGACCGGATTACGCGGCGGCTTTCGCCGCGCAACGCGGGATAGCGTGGAATTGGTCGCCCACGAAAGCGCATCCACCGTGACCGAGCACCCCATGACCCGAGGACTGGTCCGGCTGGTCCGCCAGGAGGAGGGCTTGAGCCACGCTCAGCTCGCGCCGAGGCGACCGGCTGGTCCCGCCGCGCCACGCACTCGCCGTTTGACACGCCAAATCATGGGATGTCTGTCAAGTGCTTGTGTTCAGCATCAGCGTGCGACCCGGTGGTCACGTTGGCCGTCGGGATTTGGCGCTTTAGACCGTGTCCTATGTGGTGAGGCGGAGGCCTTGTCGGCGTGCAAGCGTTGGGGCTTGAAGTGCCAGCCGCGGTGAGGGTCGTGTCTCGTTTGGTGGCCGAGCACCATGGGCTTCAGTGCCTGGTGTCATGTGTGTTGGCGGCCGAGACGCCGACGACGAGGGGCAGTCCGTTCGCGTCCGACAGGACGTGCATCTTGGAACCCGGCTTGCCCCGGTCCACGGGGCTCGGGCCTGTGAGTTCGCCCCTTTTTAGCCCGACGTGGGCGGAGTCGAGGACCGCGCGTGAGAGATCGAGCAGGCCAGCGTCGTCGAGCCGGTGCAGGATCTCCTCGTGCAGCCGGCCCCAGACTCCAGCTCTCGACCAGATCAGGAATCTGCGGTGGGCAGTCGACTTCGATATCCCGAAGCAGGATGGCAAAGCCCGCCAGGCGCACCCGCTGACCAGCACGTAGATGATCGCGGCGAACAACGTCACATCAGGCGTGTCCTGCGTGCCACCGCCTGCGGCCGCACCTTCGCTGGTGGGATCAGCGGCTCGGCGATCTCCCACAGTCCGTCCGGAACGATCCAACTTCACGCACCCCGCCCGATGACAGACCCAACGCCCCGCCTCACCACATAGGACACGGTCTAAGCCGCTCGACGTCAAGCAAGGAATGAAAGTGACGTTCGAGGTGTCCCCAGGGGATCGGGGGGCAGTGGCTGTTCAGATCATGATCGAAGAAGACGACGTATGACCCGCTGCCGCCACAAGCACTTGTTTGGGCTCCAGTGCACGGAGTTCTTTTGGCTCCACTGACCGGCTGGAGGGGGCGTGGATTGGTGTGATTCACGCCCCTGTAGCAAGGTGTTTTGGCCCCACTTCGACCGGGTGGTTCCGCTGGCCGGGGTGGGGCACGTCGCGAAAGTGCCGCAGACCGGATTCACGCCAGGAAGTCCTCGATCAGCTCGGCCGGGTTGGCGGCGTTGGTGGCCTCTTCCTCCCAGCCTGGGCAGTCCATGTCGAACACGACCACGGGTAGCGGGCGGCGGAAGACCCTCTCGATGGTGCCGCTCGCGTGGAGGTAACGGGCGAGGTCGATCACGGCGTCGCGGAAGTGGAGTTCGAGGAGGCCGGACTTGGCACGAAGCTCATCGTCCTCCAGCATCCGACCGAGATCGAACTCACCGTCGTACCAGATGCCGAGGTTCCTGGCCTCCTCCTCGTGGAGCGGGGCGCCGACCGGGTCCTCGGGGACGTTGCCGAGCTTGTCAAAGCCCTCAAGGATCCAGAAGGCATAGTTCCAGCGCACCTCCCAGGGATCGGAACCCCGGCGCATCTCATCGTCGTACTGACTCTCCGTGTTGTAGCCGATGTCCACGTACGGGTGGCGGTTGTCGGCGGCGATGCGCCAGACGTTGAAGGCCAGAACGTATATCTCACGCTTCAGCTGCTCGGGGACGCGCTCCAGGATGCCGGTGGCGGCCTGCCGCAGATGCGTCTGGAAAGTCTTCCGTTCCATCACAGCGACAGCGTCTCACCCACCCGCCCCGAAGGCCCCGCCGCCTGCGACTTCAAGTTGGCGGAGGCTCTTGGCGCCCTGGCAGCGTGGGGCGGTCGCGATGAGCAGTTCCGTGGTCCCGTGCCAGTCGGTGCGCTGGCAGAGGGTGAGCCACGCGCGGGCGGTCAGCACCGTGGTGGTGGAGGCGGCGTCCAGGTCCTCGCCGATCAGCAGGCGCCGAGCCGTTACAAACCCGTCAGCGAGACCGCAGCGGCAAGAGGGGCAACGGGATCGGCAGCGACTCCGGAGGCGTTTTTCAGCGCCCCCGCCAAGGCCCTGCTGAAGTTCTCTACGCCGCGCGACCCGGCCGCGCTCGCCGCGTTCATCAACCTGCGCGTCCTCAACCCCGAACACGAACACCGGCGGCGAGGGGTCGAGGCCGCCGTCATCTACGCCCGCGCGCACGGCGCCTGCGCGTCCCGTTCACGTTCCGCGTCCCGGCCGCCGCCGAGGAGGCCGAGGCCTCCGGATGGCCGGCCCCGCTGGCAAACCTCCAAGGTCGGGATGAGGTGGGCGTAGCCGCACGGGCGAGCAGCGGGCCGGGCAGGGAGCTCCTATCCGGGGTCGGGCCCCGGGCACGCGACAGCGTGGGCCGCCACCCGTGTGGTGGCGGCTCACGCTGTGGTCCGCGCCGGTGAAGCGGGTCAGCCCGAACAACGGCCGCCCGCCAGAAGCATCGACGGCGTTGGGGTGCTCTGCTGTGGTTGTCAGGTCACCGGGCCGAGGAGGGCGTGGGCGGCGCCTTCGGGGCTGTCGCTGAGGAGGAAGGCCGTCCAGCCTGCCACGAACTCCTGACGAGTGATGCGGCCGTCGCCGTCCGCGTCGAGCAGGCCGCGGGCGGTTCGTGCCTGCTGCGCTTCCAGTCCCCATGCGGTGAGGTACGCCTCGAGCTGCTCCACCGTTGCCACGCCGTCGTTGTCGGCGTCGATGGCCGCGAACGAGGACTCCAGGGCGGGGACGAGGCCGTCCTGCAGCTGGGTGTGGTTGCCGTAGGAGGCCGCCATCGCCTGGTGGAACTCCGCACGGCTGATCTGGCCGTCACCATCGGCGTCGGCGTTCTCGCGCAGCGTGTGCCAGCAGTTGCCCCATTCCTTCAGCAGGGACTCTTCCTTGGGCGTGCCCTGCACTGCGGTGGCGCGGGCGATCGACTTGATGAGGCCGGTGAAGTCCTTCTCCTCCAGGACGCCGTTTCCGTTGGTGTCGAGAAGGTCGAACGTGCGGTCGTAGCGGCGGGTGATCGCGGTGTTGGTCACTGTTGCGTATCCCTTGATCGAGGTGGTTGTGCGTGGTCTTTCGTCATGCCCCCTCGGGAAGAGCCCGGGGGCGGGGCAGCCACGGCTCCCCTGGTGTTGTTCCCCGGGTGGGCGGGGACCTGCTGGGAAGCCGGGAGTCAGGGCCTATTCGTCGGAGTCGGCGGTGATGCCGAGCCGGTAGAGGTGGAAGTCCATGTTGGCGCCGTAGGGCAGGAAGGGGGCCGGGGTGATGCTCCGCAGGTGCCGGGCGCCGGTGAAGGCGCGGGTGAGGGAGTCGTGCGCGATCTGGTCGTTGGTTTTGATCGCGATATGGCACGGCAGGCCGTTACGGGAACGGCGGATGTCGTCGAGGATCTCCGACACGGGCGGTGAGGTGCGGGTGAGGTCGAGGCCGTCCGCGGTGAAGGCGGGCCCCCAGGGCGGTTCCACGACGTAGGTGTCGTGGGTGCTGCGGGCGGGGAGTTTGCCGAGCAGGTCGCGGTAGTCGATCAGGTGCAAGCTGATCGGGGAGCCGATGCGGTCGAGGTTGCCGGCCGTGCTCTCGTAGACGTCCGGGTCGAGTTCGGCCGCGTGCACGGGGCAGCCCAGGTGCCGGCCGAGATGGTGGCCGAAGTTTCCTGAGCCGCAGAACAGGTCCACGGCCATCGGGTCGTACGCGTCGGGTCCTTGCGGTCGGGTGCCGGCCTGGAGGCGGGCAAGTTCCTCGGCCACCGGGACGGTGTAGGCGTCGACGGAGCATTCGATGACGGTTCGCCCCAGCAGCCTGATGCCCCTGTCCGCCATGTCGAGGGCCGGAATTCCGTACAGGGAGAGCCCCTCGGGACGGCCGTAGATGAGCTCGCCTGCCTCGCAGAGCTGTTCCCCGGTCAGGACAGTGGTGCGCAGGTCGCCCAAGAGCCGGTCGCGGAAGGCGAAGTAGGCGGCGTGGCCAGTTTCGGCGGTGGTGGTCACGGGAGGTTCTCCGGGGCAGATGGGGGCGTAAGTGCGCCGGTAAGTTCTCCGGCACACTACGGTTGGTACGGGGTTGTTTACGGAGTGTAGTGTCACCGCTCGCGCCTTGATCACCAGATCCGGAACAGGACCCTCCGCTATGACGACGCACGAAGTAACGTTCCCTCCCCAGAGTGACGAATCGACCGAACGGGCAGCCCGACCGTTCGACGTTCTCGGCAAGGTGTACGAAGACACCTACGGACACCTTCCCGAGCAACTCGACGCCATCGGGTGGCTGCTGGCCCGGCTTCCCGAGCGAGCGAAGGTGATGGACATCGGATCGGGCACCGGCAGGCCGACCGCCGACCTCATCACGACGGCCGGACACCACGTGAGCGGCTACGACGTGTCCACCACGATGGTCGAGCTGGCCCGCACCCAGGTCCCGAGCGCACACTTCGAACTGGCCGACGTCCGCGCCCTGCCAGAGACACCCAGGCAGTGGGACGCGATCACCGCCTTCTTCCCGCTGCTGCAGATGCCCCGCACCGACCTGGACGCCACACTCACCCGGATCGCCGACTGGCTGACCCCGGGGGGGCTGTTCGTCTTCGCCACCGTGCCCTTCGACGTCGAGGACACCGAGATCCAGTGGATGGGCCAGACCATCCGCGCCACCAGCTACCCCGCCGAGACCTACGGTCGGCTGCTGCGCGAGGCCGGACTGCAGGTCGTGCACGAGCAGCTGAGCGTATTCCACCCGGACTTTCCCGGCATGGGCGCCGAGGAGCACCTCTTCCTCTACGCACGCAAGCCCGGCGGCCCCGCCGTGGCCGCGCACGCGCTGGCCGGCCCGTACCCGCTTCCGGAGGTCTACCGGGGACCGCACGAGCTCAGTGAGCAGGGCTGGCTGGGCATGGAAGCCCGCTTCGAACGGCACGACATCACACCCGTCGTCGAGGCGCTCGCGCGTAACAACCGGGTTCTGGACGTGGGCGGCGGCAGCGGCGCGGTTGTCAAGGAGCTCGGCGCCCGGGTGGAATCGGTGACGACCGTCGAGCCGCACGCGGCGCGAGAGGAGAGCCTGCGGGCCGTGGCGGCCCTCGGCGTGAGCGTGCTGCCGGGACGTGCGGAGCAGCTGCCTGTGCCCGATGCGAGCGTGGACGGCGTCGTGGCGACCTGGGTGCTGCACTACACCGACGACCCCACCCGGGCTGTCGCGGAGATGGCGCGCGCCGTCGACCGCTCCCACCCCGAAGCGAAGATCGTCCTCGTGCAGGGCGCCCCGGACAACGAACTCATCGGGCTGTGGAACCGTGTCTGCGCCCCGCTGACGGGTGAAAGCCCAGATCACCAAGGTTACCTGCTCACCCGCGCCGCCCGTGTCCTGGCCGAGAGCGGCTTCGAGGACATCAGCTTTACCCGCGCCCGCGTCGATGTCGTCTTCCCCGAGGAAGGTGCGGAAGCCAAGGCGCAGGCTGCTGCCGAGGTGCTGGCCGCTTTCTGGAACACCGGGCATCCCCAGCTCGCTCAACTGCGCGAGGCGCTGCTGCCCGCCCTGCGAGAGCACTTCGCCGGTGGCGCCGACCGCTTCAACGACGGCGGCGTGCTGCTCACCGCCCGTCCCCGCACCATGCTCTGACAGCGAGCCGACCGGAAGGCACGACCTCTGTGGCCCTCAGCCAGCCGACTCCCGCTCCGCCCGCCACCCGCCACTTCGCGCGCTGCCCGGTCACCGAGCCAGGCGCGATCACCGCGCACGGGGCCGGTGAACCCGGCCCCTTGTACGCGCACCTGCGCAGCGAGCACCCCGTCTACCACGACTCGCAGCTGGACGTGTGGGTCGTCTCCCGCCACCAGGACATCGACACCGTCTTGCGTGACGCCGGCGGCACCTTCTCCACCGCGCTGGGCTACGTTCCCCTGCACCCGGTCCACCCTGATGCCCAGGCCGTACTGGAGCAGGGCGGCGCCGTACCGGTCCTGTCCTCCCTCGACCCGCCGCACCATGCCCGTTTCCGGCGGGCGATGAACGCCACCTTCCCGACCACCGACCGCCGCATGGCCGCCCACCAAGACCTCCTGCGCGGGGAAGCGGCCGCGGCGGCCGCGCGACTGGCCTCGCGGCCCTCCCGCACCGGCGACCTCGTCGCCCATTACGCCCGCCCGCTCGCCAACGCCGTCCTGGGCCGCCTCACCGGCATCCCACCCCAAGACCAGCACCTCATCGCCCAACGGGCCGCCGCCCTCTCGGGTCTGGTCTGGGGACACCTCGACCCCGCGGAGCAACTCGCGGCCGCCCACGCCCTCAACGACCTGTGGGACTACTGCCTGACTCTCACCGAACAGCGCGCCCACAGCCCGGGTCGCCACGTGGGCGAGGACCTGATCGCCGCATGGCTCACCTACGAGGACAGCGACGGCAGCCGCTTCACCACCCGCGAAGTCGCCTCCACCCTGATGGAAGTCCTCATCACCAACGCAGAGATCACCCCCCGACTGATCACCAACACCCTCTACTGGCTGTTGCAGACGGGAACGCTCCACTCCCGCCGGCACGCCGGACGACTTCCCCAGGCCGTCGAGGAAACCCTGCGCCACGACCCGCCCCTGACCGGCTGGCTGCGCTCTACCCTCCGCGACACCCACCTCGGCGGCACACCCATCCCCGCCGGCTCACGCCTCCTGCTCCTCCTCGCCTCCGCAGCCCGCGACGAACACCACGGCCTGAACGGCGCCGACGACTTCGACGCCGACCGCACAGGGCAGCCCCCCACCCTGGCCTTCGGGGCCGGTATCCACTATTGCCCCGGCGCCCCCTACACCCGCCACCTCACCCTCCACGCCCTCACCGCGCTCGCAGACGCCTGCTCCCACCTCACCCCCACCGATCCCGACCACGCCACACCCGAACACTGGCCACCCAACGCGGCACTACGAAGCCCCCACACCCTCGCAGCCACCTGGTAACCAGCCAGGCCGGCCCTAGGCACGCCCGGCCGCTCCGACCGGGAACGTTCCGCACCGAGGGCGGAAGGGACACGCTCCCGGGCACCCTGCCCGAACACCCAGTCAGGACCGTGCCGCCACCGCCGAGTCGGGTCCTGCTCCAGGTCTCGAACGAGCGAACCCTCCGACTCCACCGGCCCCGGCCCCGAAGGCGCGCCAACGCCCGGGTCGAGGAACCCGGGGCCTGCCGGACCTTTCTCGTCTCGTCCGGCAGACCCCAGGGCCCCGAGCCGCCCAAACAGGGCCGGTACCCGGCCGCTCGGAGGGCTGGGCACGGGGTGCATCCCCGCACCGCGGTCAACGAACAAACCTCGGTTCCCGCACCCCGGCCCCGCACGTCTGTGCAGAACCGTTTCCGTCCCGCCTCGTTGAGAACGACGAGTGCCCAGACGGTGCCGGAGCTTCCCCTGGCCCCCAACGGTCTACCGGCACCCTGTGGCACGCGGGTCCCGTTGACAGGACCGGCCCCGCGCCACGCTCCGGCAGGCCCACCCCTCCCCGGGCCTGCCGGACACCCCACGATTCGCCGCCTCTTGTGCGGGACTGGTAGACCGCTGACGCTGAGATTGATCATGGTCTGTGAGCTGGACCGCGCTCAATCCTCTTCGCCCGCCAGGACACGGTCGGCCGTGTCGTGCGGACAGGACAACAGGTGCCACGTCACCGTCAGGTGATCTCCAGCCGCGGCGACGGTACGGGCCTGGCCGTCGACCGGTCCCGCTGAGCAGTGTGGGCACGCGAGAGTCCGTACGTCGGGCACCACGACGCCGCCGGTGTGAGGTCCCGTCCCTACCGGGGGCCGTGGTGGAGGCTGTCGAGGAAATCCAGTTCCTGGCCGGTGAGGCGTAGCGCGCCAGTGGCCACGTTCTGGGCCAGGTGGGTGCGGGTCGCCGGTACCGGGGATGGCCAGCACGGGGGAGCCCTGCTGCAGACTCCACGCCAGCCGGATCTGTGCCGCCGTCGCGTCATGGGCGCGGGCCGCCGCGGTGACGGCTGCGTCGACGTCCGCGTGGACGGCGGTGCCCTGGCCGCCGGCTCCGGCAAGTGCGAAGAACGGCACGAAGGCCACGCCCTGCTCCCCGCAGATCCTCAACAGCCGCCGCGCTCGCCAACGGCTCGGGCGTCTGCGCCCGACGCGTTGCCGTGAGCAACTACTCCGACGGCCGGGCACCCCTGGGGGAGGCGCCGGGGGCGAAGCTAAGAAGGGGTTAGGCCGGGGTGATGTTCTCGGCCTGGGGGCCCTTCTGGCCCTGGGCAACGTCGAACGTCACGGCCTGGCCCTCCTGGAGCTCGCGGAAGCCCGAGGAGTTGATCGCGGAGTAGTGGGCGAAGACGTCCGGGCCGCCGCCGTCCCCGCCGATGAAGCCGAAGCCCTTCTCCGCGTTGAACCACTTCACAGTTCCCGTAGCCATGTCTCATGCCTTCCAGTCGATGAACGCCTCCCGCAACGCGCGGACGGCGGAGGTGATCGCCCTGGTTCCTGCGGCACAGCACAGCAAAACACCCACACCTGAGGCGTGGGCAAAGGGAACTTCCGAACCACGACAGCTGACCCAAGCGCTACACGCAAGCACACCCTGCCACCAGAGAAAACAAGCCGTACGACACACCCCAACAGGGGCGTACGGGACCCGCCGTTACCCGGCGGGCACTCCCGTCTCAGGCCGCGGCCGCCGGGTCCGCCGATCCGTCGGTACGCCGGTACTCGGCGTTAACGCGCTGAGCTTCCTCCAGCTGGTCTTCCAGAATGACGATCCGACAGGCGGCCTCTACTGGGGTGCCCTGGTCGACGAGCTCCCGGGCGCGAGCGGCGATACGCAGCTGGTAGCGGGAGTAGCGCCGGTGACCACCCGCCGAGCGGCGCGGTGTGATGAGGCAGGCCTCTCCGATGGCGCGGAGGAAGCCTTGGGTGGTGCCGAGCATCTCGGCGGCTCGGCCCATCGTGTAGGCCGGGTAATCGTCATCGTCGAGACGGCCGAAGGAGTCGT
>NZ_JBHWVJ010000145.1:0-9963 GCF_042736725.1 Streptomyces sp. NPDC060028
GCCCCTGGAGGGCGCCCCGCTTCTCTTGTTTCATAAAACTCATTTAACCCACCCCCTTGGTGGTGCCTGCTCCCGGGCCCCCGGCCCCGCACTTGGTGGTGGGGGGGGGGGTTGCCCCCCCCCCCCCGCGGCTGGTTCTTTTGGTGAGGGGTGGTCCGGTCGGGAGGACGGGACCGGTGCTACCGGATTACTGGTTGAAGGTGTCGCTCTTGACGTCGATCCACTTGCCGCCCTCGACCTTGTAGACCGTGAGCTGCTTGTTGGTGGTGTCGCCGTACTGGTCGAAGGCGACCTTGCCGGTCACGCCCTCGAAGGAGACCTTGGCGAGCGCGTCGACGACCGCGGCGCGGGCGCCGTCGGCCGGGAGCTTGCCGTTGTTGGCGGCGACGACGGCCTTGACGGCCTGGATGACGGACCAGCCGGCGTCGTAGGAGTAGCCGCCGTAGGCCGCGTAGGGGTCCTTGTAGCCGCCGGCCGCGTAGTCCGAGATGAACTTCTTGGCGGTGTCCAGCTTCTCGACCGGGTAGCCGATGGAGGTGGAGAGGTCGCCCTCGTTGGCCTCACCGGAGGCGCTGATGAAGGCGGGGTCCTGGATGCCGTCGCCGCCCATGAGCGGGATCTTGGCGCCGGTCTTCTTGATCTGGTCGGCGAGCAGGCCGCCCTCGGGGTACTGGCCGCCGAAGTAGACGGAGTCGGCGCCGGAGGTCTTGACCTTGTCGGCGGTGGAGGAGAAGTCGGTCTCCTTCACGGTGACGTGGTCGGTGCCCGCGATCTCGCCGCCGAGCTTCTTGAACTCGTCGGAGAAGATCGCGGCGAGGCCGGCGCCGTAGGTCTGCTTGTCGTCGACGACGAAGACCTTCTTCTTGCCGGCGTCCTTGAAGAGGTACTGGGCGGCGAACTTGCCCTGGACCACGTCGGTGGCGGCGGTGCGGAAGTAGGTCTTGAAGGGGCGCTTGAACTCGCCCTTGCCCCAGTTGTCGCCCTGGCTGAGCGAGGGGTTGGTGTTGGCGGGGGAGACCTGCGCCAGGTTGGCGGAGGCGAAGACGCCCTGCATCTGCTGGGCGACGCCGGAGTTCAGCGGGCCGACGACGCCGATGACGTCCTTGTTGCCGACGAGCTTGGTGGCGTTGGCCTGACCGGAGGCGGGGACCGCCTGGTCGTCGAGGCCCTCGACCTTGAACTCGATGCCGGGGACCTCGTTGTTCTTGTTGGCCGTCTTGGCCGCGAGGTCGACAGAGTTCTTGATGCCCTGGCCGAGCGCGGAGAGCGAGCCGGTGAGGGGGGCGTCCACGCCGATGACGACGACGGTCTTGGCTCCGTCGCCCTTGTCCCCGGTCTTGCCCTCGTCGCGCGATCCGCAGGCGGTGAGGGTCAGTGCACCCGTGGTGATCACGGTGGTGAGGACGAGCAAAGAACGGTGTCGCACGTTTCTTCCTTTCCCTGGCGCGGCCGCCTCAGGTGAGGTGCCGATGGTTCGCCGGGCCGCACTGGGAGGTCCACGGCCGTGCTGAGTCGCACCTTGCGGCGCGGTGACTGGCCGTGACTCTAGGCCCGAGGTGGCGAATGCGGGGAGGCGGGAAAGGAGGATGTGACGCTCTTGTTATGCCAAGGCCAAGAATGTGTGGCGGTAGTACGGACAGATCGGGCGTTTAGCGACCTCGGGGAATGACCACATGCTGAGAAATCCCCGTTCCCCTAAGGGGCTTGAGGCCCTCATGGTCCTGTCATTGATCAAAACGGGTCGAATGTCGCAGGCTGTGTCCGAAAGAATCCGCCGGGTGGCATTCCGGAGCGGAAAAGACGGATTCCGTAGGGCTCGGGCATTACTGAGGGTAATTGAAGTCCTTGATCCACTTCGTTGCGGTGGATCTTGAGCGGGCGGTCAAAGGGCCTTCGACCTGCGGCGGGGTCGTACGTCGACAGGTGCCCGGAAGCCGGACACCGCACGTCCGATTCCGGTCACCCGGCTCACTGCGGCGGCCGCCAGTTCTCGGAGCTCCAGGTGGCGCCGTTCTGCTCGGCGCAGCGTTGCGTCACGAGCCGGTCGATCGCCTCAAGTCCCTTGTCCTGCCCGTGGATTGCTTCCTCGGCTCGACCGGCGGCGACGGCTTCCTCGTGGATCGCGTACTGGTCGTTGGACAGGCCCTTCTGCTCCCAGTCCAGTCCGGACCACTTCGTGCCCTTGAGGGTCTCTTTCGCCCAGTACGAGACCAAGGCCGTGCAGATCTGCGCAGGTGAGGAGGGGGTGGGCGAGGGGCTGGAGGAGGCCGGGGCGGCGTGCGGGGGGGAGTTGGAGCATCCGGGCAGGGTGAGCGCGGCGAGGAGGGCGGTGGCGGCGTACCGGATCGCGGCGCGTGGAGTGGTCCCCATGGGGGGACGGTAGGCCGTCACCATCGGTGACACAACAGCGTGGGCGGAACGCGCGCGGACTGGCGGATTCCGGGCGGGTGGCGGGCCGCCGGGGGTGGCTGCGGGGACGGCGCAGGCCCGGACCCCTGCCCTTGAGGCGGGCGGTGTCCGGGCCTGCGGGGGGTCTGATCCGGGTCTGATCCGGGCCGATCGGGGTCTGATCCGGGCCGATCGGCTCCGATCCGGGTGTGGCCGGGTCAGGCCCCGGCGGCCGCGTCGGCGTCGCGCAGCATGCAGGTGAGGCGGGCCGTGCACAGCCGGCGGTCCTGCTCGTCGGTGATGACGACCTCGTACGTGGCGGTGGAGCGGCCCCGGTGCACGGGCGTCGCGATGCCGGTGACCAGTCCGGAACGGGCGCCCCGGTGGTGGGTGCAGTTCAGGTCCACTCCGACGGCGACCTTGGTGATGCCGCCGTGCAGCATGGCGCCGACCGACCCGAGGGTTTCGGCCAGTACCGCGGAGGCCCCGCCGTGCAGCAGTCCGTAGGGCTGGGTGTTGCCCTCGACCGGCATGGTGCCCACGACCCGCTCGGCCGAGGCCTCCAGGATGCGGATGTCCATGCGCTCGCCGAGGTGGCCCGCCGAGAACAGCGAGGGCAGGTCGATGCCCAGGGCCGTGTACTCGTCGAGGACCTCCTGCGGGAACTTCACAGCGTGCTTGTCGCCCATGGGCCGGCTCCGTTCGTCAACGCTCGTTAACCTTCTTGTCCTGAGGTCGTTCTATCAGGCCGGTTCGAAGCGCACGACGACGGACTTGCTGGCGGGGGTGTTGCTGGTGTCGGCGGTGGAGTCGAGCGGCACCAGCACATTGGTCTCGGGGTAGTACGCGGCCGCGCAGCCGCGCGCGGTCGGGTAGTGCACGACGCGGAAGCCGGGGGCGCGCCGCTCCACGTCGTCCTTCCACTCGCTGACGAGGTCGGTGTAGGAGCCGTCGGCGAGTCCGAGCTCGGCCGCGTCCTCGGGGTTGACCATGACCACGCGGCGCCCGCCGGTGATCCCGCGGTAGCGGTCGTCGAGCCCGTAGATGGTGGTGTTGTACTGGTCGTGGCTGCGCAGGGTCTGCAGGAGCAGGCGGCCCTCGGGGATCTTCGGGTACTCCACGGGCGCGGCGGTGAAGTTCGCCTTGCCGGTCTTCGTGGGGAAGCGGCGCTCGTCGCGCGGGGCGTGCGGGAGCTGGAAGCCTCCGGGGCGGGCGACGCGGGCGTTGAAGTCCTCGAAGCCGGGGACGACGCGGGAGATCCGCTCGCGGATGGTCCCGTAGTCCTTCTCGAACTCCTCCCACGGCGTGCGCGAGGCCTCGCCGAGGACGGCGCGGGCCATCCGGGCCACGATCGCGGGCTCGGAGAGCAGGTGCGGGGAGGCGGGGGCGAGGTTGCCGCGGGAGGCGTGGACCATGCCCATGGAGTCCTCGACGGTCACGAACTGCTTGCCGCCGGCCTGTACGTCCTTGTCGGTGCGGCCGAGGGTGGGCAGGATCAGGGCGCGCCGGCCGGTGACGGCGTGGGAGCGGTTGAGCTTGGTGGAGACGTGCACGGTCAGACGGGCGCGGCGGATCGCGGCCTCGGTGACCTCGGTGTCGGGGGTGGCGCCGACGAAGTTGCCGCCCATGGCGAAGAACACCTTGGCCTCGCCGTCGCGCAGGGCCTGGATGGAGCGGACGACGTCGAAGCCGTGCTGGCGCGGCGAGGTGATGCGGAACTCGCGGTCCAGGGCGTCGAGGAAGGCGGGGGCGGGGCGCTCGAAGATGCCCATGGTGCGGTCGCCCTGGACGTTGGAGTGGCCGCGGACCGGGCAGACGCCGGCGCCGGGGCGGCCGATGTCGCCGCGCAGCAGCAGGAGGTTGACGACCTCGCGGATGGTGGCGACGGAGTGCTTGTGCTGGGTGAGGCCCATGGCCCAGCAGACGATGGTGCGCCGGGAGGCCAGGATCATGGCGAGGGCGCGCTCGATCTCGGGGCGGGTCAGGCCGGTGGCCTTGAGGGTCTCGTCCCAGTCGGCTTCCTTGGCGGTGGCCGCGAACTGCTCGTATCCGTGGGTGTGTTCGCGGATGAAGGCCTCGTCGGTGGCGCCGGCCTCCAGGACGAGCTTGTTGAGGAGGCGGAAGAGGGCCTGGTCGCCGCCGATGCGGATCTGCAGGAACAGGTCGTTGAGGGCGGTGCCCTTGAGCATGCCGAGGGGGGTCTGCGGGTTCTTGAACCGCTCCATGCCGGCCTCGGGCAGCGGGTTCACCGAGATGATCTTCGCGCCTGCGGACTTGGCCTGCTCCAGCGCGGAGAGCATGCGCGGGTGGTTGGTGCCCGGGTTCTGTCCGGCGACGATGATCAGGTCGGCCTGGTGGAGGTCTTCGAGGGAGACGCTGCCCTTGCCGACGCCGATGGTCTCGGTCAGCGCGGAGCCCGAGGACTCGTGGCACATGTTCGAGCAGTCGGGGAGGTTGTTGGTGCCGAACTCGCGGGCGAACAGCTGGAAGAGGAACGCGGCCTCGTTGCTGGTGCGGCCCGAGGTGTAGAAGAGCGCCTCGTCGGGGGAGCCGAGCGCGCGCAGTTCCTCGGCGATGATCGCGAAGGCCCGCTCCCAGCTGACCGCCTCGTACCGGTCGCCGCCCTCGGGCAGGTACATCGGCTCGGTGATGCGGCCCTGCTGCCCCAGCCAGTAGCCGGAGCGGGTGGCGAGGTCGGCGAGCGGGTGCGCGGCGAAGAACTCCGGGGTGACCCGGCGCAGCGTGGCCTCCTCGGCGACGGCCTTGGCGCCGTTCTCGCAGAATTCGGCGGTGTGCCGCTTGTCGCCCTCGGGCCAGGCGCAGCCGGGACAGTCGAAGCCGTCCTTCTGGTTGACCTTGAGGAGGGTGCGGGTGGCCCGGACCAGGCCCATCTGCTCCTGCGCGATCTTCAGCGTGTGCCCGATGGCGGGCAGGCCCGCCGCCGCGTGCTTGGGGGGCGCGACCTGCGGCGCGTCCTGTACGGGATCACCTGCGGGCGGCTTGGCGGCCATGTCGCTCCCCTTCGAGCTTCGCAGCTGCGGTGCTGCGCGAATTCGCGTTGACGTCCGATCCTGTCACGCTCCGCGGACATCGCCGACGCCGGAATTGTCAGCGGGGCCGCCTAGGATCGGGGGCGTGGCAGATTCAGCATCGAAGAAGACCGACCAGACGACCGCAGCGGACCGCCCCCGCCTGATGCTCATGGACGGGCACTCCCTGGCGTACCGGGCGTTCTTCGCGCTGCCCGCGGAGAACTTCACGACCGCGACGGGCCAGCCGACGAACGCCATCTACGGCTTCGCGTCGATGCTGGCGAACACGCTGCGCGACGAGGCGCCCACGCACTTCGCGGTGGCGTTCGACGTGTCCCGCAAGACGTGGCGGTCGACCGAGTTCCCGGAGTACAAGGCGAACCGTTCCAAGACGCCCGACGAGTTCAAGGGGCAGGTCGAGTTGATCGGCGAGCTCCTGGACGCGATGCACGTGCCGCGTTTCGCGGTCGACGGCTTCGAGGCCGACGACGTGATCGCGACGCTGGCGACGCAGGCGGAGGCGCTGGGCTTCGACGTGCTGATCGTCACCGGTGACCGCGACTCCTTCCAGCTCGTCTCCGAGCACACCACCGTGCTCTACCCGACCAAGGGCGTCTCCGAGCTGACCCGGTTCACCCCGCAGAAGGTCGAGGAGAAGTACGGGCTCACCCCCGCCCAGTACCCCGACTTCGCGGCGCTGCGCGGCGACCCGTCGGACAACCTGCCGGGCATCCCGGGCGTCGGCGAGAAGACCGCCGCCAAGTGGATCACCCAGTTCGGGTCGTTCGCGGAGCTCGTCGAGCGGGCCGAGGAGGTCAAGGGCAAGGCCGGGCAGAACTTCCGGGACCACCTGGAAGCCGTGAAGCTCAACCGGGTGCTGACCGAGATGGTCAAGGACGTCGAGCTGCCCAAGACCCCGGCGGACCTGACGCGCGCCCCCTACGACCGCTCCGCCTTGACCGGCGTGCTGGACGTGCTGGAGATCCGCAACGCCTCGCTGCGCGAGCGGCTGCTGGCCGTGGACCCGGGCGCCGCCGAGGAGGCGCCCGCTCCGGCCGCGCCCGGTGTGGAGCTCGACGGCTCCGTGCTGGGCGCGGGCGAGCTGGCGCCGTGGCTCGAAGCCCACGCGGACGCGCCGCTCGGCATCTCCACCGTCGACAGCTGGGCGCTGGGCCAGGGCAATGTCAGCGAGATCGCGCTGGCCTCGGCTTCCGGTGCGGCCGCCTGGTTCGAGCCGTCCGTGCTGGACGAGGCCGACGACCGGGCCTTCGCGGCCTGGGCCGCCGACCCGGCGAAGCCGAAGGTGAGCCACAACGCCAAGGGCCTGATGCGGGTCTTCCCCGAGCACGGCTGGAGCCTGGCCGGCGTCACCATGGACACCGCGCTCGCCGCGTACCTGGTCAAGCCGGGCCGCCGCTCCTTCGCCCTGGACGTGCTGTCCAACGAGTACCTGCACCGGGAGCTGGCGCCCGCCGCCGCCGACGGCCAGCTCGCCTTCGGCGCCGACGAGACGGCCGAGGCCGAGGCGCTGATGGCGCAGGCCCGCGCCGTCCTGGACCTCGGCGACGCGTTCGCGGTCAAGCTGCCCGAGCTGGGGGCCGCCGAGCTGCTCCACGACATGGAGCTGCCGACCTCCGAGCTGCTGGCGCGGCTGGAGCGGGCGGGCATCGCCGTCGACCGCGACCACCTGGAAGGCATGGAGCAGCAGTTCGCGGGCGCCGTGCAGCAGGCGGTCAAGGAGGCGCACGCGACGGTCGGCCACGAGTTCAACCTCGGCTCGCCCAAGCAGCTCCAGGAGGTGTTCTTCGGCGAGCTGGACCTGCCGAAGACGAAGAAGACCAAGACCGGCTACACCACGGACGCGGACGCGCTGGCCTGGCTGGCCACGCAGACCGACCACGAGCTGCCGGTGATCATGCTCCGCCACCGGGAGCAGGCCAAGCTGCGCGTCACGGTCGAGGGCCTGGTCAAGACGATCGGCGCCGACGGCCGGGTGCACACCAGCTTCAGCCAGACCGTCGCCGCGACCGGACGCCTGTCCTCCACCGATCCCAATCTGCAGAACGTGCCGGTGCGCACCGACGAGGGCCGCGCCATCCGCCGCGGTTTCGTCGTCGGCGAGGGTTTCGAGTCCCTCATGACCGCCGACTACAGCCAGATCGAGCTGCGCGTGATGGCCCACCTCTCCGAGGACGAGGGCCTGATCGAGGCGTTCGCGACCGGCGAGGACCTGCACACCACCGTCGCCTCCCAGGTGTTCGGCGTCGAGCGGTCCGCGGTCGATGCGGAGATGCGGCGCAAGATCAAGGCGATGTCCTACGGTCTGGCGTACGGGCTCTCCGCCTTCGGCCTCGCCCAGCAGCTGAACATCGAGCCCGCCGAGGCGCGCGGTTTGATGGAGACCTTCTTCGAGCGGTTCGGGGGGGTCCGCGAGTACCTCCAGCGCGTGGTCGACGAGGCCCGCGCCACCGGGTACACGGCGACGATCTTCGGCCGCCGCCGCTACCTGCCCGACCTCAACAGCGACAACCGCCAGCGCCGCGAGGCCGCCGAGCGGATGGCGCTGAACGCCCCGATCCAGGGCACCGCCGCCGACATCGTCAAGGTCGCGATGCTGCGCGTGGACAGGGCGATCGTGGCGGCCGGGCTGAAGTCGCGGATGCTGCTCCAGGTCCATGACGAAATCGTGCTGGAGATCGCCCGGGGCGAGCGCGAGAAGGTGGAAGAACTGGTGCGCCGCGAGATGGGCGCCGCCGTCGAGCTGCGGGCCCCGCTGGACGTCTCGGTCGGCGTCGGCCCCGACTGGGAGTCCGCCGCGCACTGATTCCCCGTAGGCACGGATCCCGTACGCACGGATCGCGCAGCGCCCGTCCCCCCGCTATGCGGTGGGGACGGGCGTTCGCGTGTCGTCGTCCGTACGGTCCCGGTCGCCCCGGTGGCGCAGCCGTACGAGGAACCCGTACAGCAGCAGTGCCACGCACAGGCCGCCGCCCGCGCCGAAGCAGACGGTCGGGACCAGGTCGAGCGGGGTGCCGACCCGGTCGAAGAACGTGAAGAAGCGGAGCACGCGCAGCGTGACCCCGGCCGCCACGCACACGAGCACCAGCGCCAGCGCGCCCCACAGCTCGGCCCGGCCGAGCACGGGAACGGACGTCGGGGCGTCCACGGCGGGCCGTCGGCGCAGCGCGGTCGTCGTGAACCACAGCAGGACGCCGGCGGCCAGGGCCGAACTGCCGTACTGGAGATAGGTGTAGAGGGGGAAACCCCCGTGGTACGCGGAGAGCTCGGGCACGGCGTTCGTCCCGTACCGGTCCAGGTGCGTGAAGCTGTCCCAGGCGACGTGGGTGAGCGATCCCAGCACCGCCGACAGGTAGAACCAGAGCGCGAGCGAGGGCAGTTGGCGCTCGCGCCGCCAGTCCTCGCCGCGCACGAAGCCGTACACCCTGCCCCGCCAGGGGCGCGGCAGCAGCGCGGCCAGCGGTTCGCGCAGCAGCAGCCAGAAGGCCACGAGCCCGGCGGTCAGCAGCGCGTCGGCGGTCACGACGCCGACGAGGGAGTGCGTGAACTCCCCGTACCGCATGACTCCCGACACCACGGCGTCCAGGAAGTAGAAGGTGTCGGGCGCGAACGAGCCCATGACCAAGGCCGAAGCCACCAACGGCCCCCGGCCGCGACCGCGGCGGCGGATTCCCGGCAGCACCGCGGCCGCGTGGCTCAGTGTGAACGGCATGGCCTGTCTCCTCGCTCTGCGTGCGGGGCCAGTATGCGTGACCTGCGGGCCGGGACATCCGTCCCTCCACCGCCCCGCCCGTACCGAAACCCCGTAGTCAAACGGTTCATCTCGCCCCGGGCCTAGAGGCAGCAGAAAGACTGTGTGGTCAGGGCGCGTGACCTGGGGGAAAGCAGGCAGAATCGCTGCGCGCTCTGGTCATTGCTGGTCGACATTGGTGGGCGTTGGAGAGCCTTCGACGGCCCACAGACGGCCCGACAGGGGCGCGAAGGGGGCGCTAGCGTTAGCGGCCCGCCCCGCTAGCGTTAGCGACTCCGCTAGCGGCCAAGACCGTGGTTGATCAGGGTGTTAGCGGATAGCGGCACTCCCGGCTGCCCCGAGGGACCGGCCCGCTGCGGGTTCGGGGCCTCCGGGAGTGGTCACTAGCGCCCATTGGCCGACGGAACCGCGCGCTGGGGGAGCAAGAGGAACCACCCGGCGCGGCGTGCTCCTCTTGCTTGTGCCGGCGGTCGCGCGCTGGGGGAAGAGTAAGGAGGACCGCCCTTTGGGCGGACGACCTCTCGGCGCCTACCGGCCGCGCACGGAATCACCCGGCGCGTCTGCTGCTCCCACGTAGCCGCTCTGACCTGAGCCACGTGGGAGGGCGGCGGCTGCGCGAGGGGTAGGCCGCCGGGCCTCTCCTGCTGCGTGGCGCCCCTTCGAGGCTCTTCAGGGGAGCGGACGGCGCCTCACTCCTTGAAAAGCCATCCTGCTGCCGTCCTAGTAGTGCTTGGTCAGGTCGGGGCTGGTGTGGGTATGCCGTGGTGGCAGGTG
>NZ_JBHWVJ010000146.1:0-9903 GCF_042736725.1 Streptomyces sp. NPDC060028
ACAACTACCCTGACCCAAGCCGCATAGACGTGTTCAAAATCCGGGGTCAAGGCCCGTGAAGACGAAGGCGTCGAAGTTGGGCAGGCGGCGCCACAGTTCGGCGCGAGGCAGGAACGGATCAAACTGAACACGGTCCCGCAGCCCGAGTTCGATAGCCCGCTGTTCCAGATGCTCCCGTAGGATTCCTTCACCGATCACGGTCAAGTGGTGCGGCTGATCGGTTGAAGCGAGGGCTTCGACGGCGGTGATCGTGGATTTGTTGTCGTCCAGACGGCCGGCGTGCACCAGTGACAGGGGTCCGATTCCGGTAGGCGGTTGATCGCGTACCCGGGTATCGTTCAAAGGGATGCCCCACGGGATGACGGTGAGTCGATCGGTGAATCGGCGTCCGGTGAGACGGTCGATGCGGTCGGCGAGGGCAGAGGTCGGGGCGACGATCGCCGCGCTAGCGGCAGCAACTTCGTTCAGGACCTCGCGTTCCAATGCGCTGCGCTCGGCCACCATAACGTCGGGGCCGTGGGCGATGGCGATGAGTGGGATGTTGCCGGCGGCTCGGGTGAAGGCCAGGCTGAGAGCGAACCCGAGATACTGGGCGTGAATGGCACTCGGCTGGATCTTCTCGATGAGCGCACCGACCTCATTCGTCAACTCGTCAACGTAAGGGTCGAATTCCGGGCCGTGGGGGCGTTTCGTCGTGGAGAGGGTGATCAGCTGATCAAACGCAGCTTTCCAAGTCTGATCGACCGGCGCCCTGCCCAGGAAAGTCGTATGGATTTCAGGCATCGCGCCGTAGAGATCATTGACGAGGATCATGCTCCCGGACGAAGGCACGGAGGTGCGGTTGATGCCGGTCAGGATGTTCAGGAGCTTGGCGGTCATGCGGAAACTCCATTCATGGATGACCGTTGGGATGGAATCGGAGATCGGGCTCCCAGGGCCAATTCGACACGCTAGTCATCGGTGGCGTTCTGCATCTCGCGCTGACGGGGTGGCGCCCACCACGACGCCAAGTGCGGCGTGAACACGGCCGCGACCTCCTCGGCCGGATGCAAAAAACCTTTACCACCCAGTTCTGCCGTCCACACCCTGACTGACGATCGAGGATAGACGGGATTTATCCCTATCTCTCCCTTGGGGAGGACTCCGTTGAAGGGGGTGGGTATTCCCTCGTTGTTCCAGTAGTCCCACGCCTCCAGCGCCTTGGCCTTCTCGAAGCAGTGGTACAGCTGCTGGTAGCGGGGCATGTACCGGATCTCGCGGAAGATCATCTGACCGATCAGTCCGGGCGCGGCCTTCCGAAGCGTGCCGAGATCGACGCCCTGGAAGGTGACCGATGCCGCGTCCTGGGACGGGTGCAGCGCGGTTCGGGCGAACAGGTGGGACAGTCGTCGCCGGACGTACTCGGCGACTCCTGGGCTGAGATCCGGTTCGATGCCGTCGATGAGCTGGACGAGTCGGCGATGGCGCGGGTGGAAGCGGGCCAGGTCGAACAACTGGTCCATGGTGTCCACGGCGGCGAAGGCGAGTCGTTTGTAGAGCCAGTTGTTCAGCTCTCCCGCTTGGGCATAGGTCTTGGTCTCCGGAGCAGCGGAGTGGAGCATCAGGTATTCGGACAGAACCTCGAAGTAGAGGTAGCCGAGGAACGGTACGTGGGCCACAGCGGCGGACAGTTGGTCGATGAACTCGGGTGCCGAAGTGGCGCGGCCGGTGGCGTTGCGCAGGGCGATGTCGAGGAACGGGGCGGCGGCGCGCAGCCCGGTCAGGACGGCGCGGTCGAGCTGGTCGTTCTCGGTCGGGGTGAGGAAGCTCTGGTATCGCTGGTAGGTGCGCAGGTGGATGGCGCCGAGTTGCAGGTAGTCGACGCCCTTGGGCCGGATCGGGGCGTCCGGGGTGACCTCGAAGATCATGGGCGTGGTGGAGGGTTTCGTCCGCATCAGGTAGGCGCCGAGGTTGTGGGGGCGCAGCCCCTCGCGCTGGCTGGTGAGAGGCGCGCAGTACAGGGCTCCGACCAGGCATCCGGTGGAGACGTGCAACTGCCGGCTGGTGCGGATGGCGTCGATGTCCTTGGTGGTGTGCAGCAGGTACATCGGCTGTCCGCTGACGAGCGCCTCGCTCATGGCGCTGTGTCGCATCAGCCAGCCGTTGGGGGTTGAGAGTTCCAGGTGGTGACGCCAGTCGCTCTCGCTTTCGGCCAGCGAGGCAGGAATTTGACGCTGCGCGGGCATGGTGTAGTCCGTGTGGGCGTGGTCCCATTCGTCGCGCAAGAGAACTCCCGGGATGGAGGATTGGCAGCGGGTCGGGGGATTTCGAGGAGCTAAAGAGTCTCGACGTTCGCTCCGGAAAGGCGGTTTCGGCAGTCGAGAACATAGGTCGCATATTTCTCGATCATCGGAAGGTCGAATCGTGTGTGGTCCATGAGAAGCACCACGGCATCAGCGGCTACTACCTCCTCCGCGCTCGCATCCACCCGGGCCACGTTCAGCTTGGTGTCGTCGCCGTCCGGGATGTTGGGGTCGGCGCCGCGGACCTCGGCGCCGAGGTTGATGAGAAGTTCGGCGACACGTGCCGAAGGTGAGTTACGAAGGTCGGTGGCGTTGTATTTGTAGGTCAGGCCGAGCAGCAGGATCCGGGATCCGTTGACGGGCATGCCCCGCTTGTCTAGTGCTTCCGCGAGACGCCGGACGACGTAGTCGGGCATGTGGCGGTTCACGTCGTCGGCGAGTTCCACGAACCGGAAGGGGACGCCGAGCTCCTGCTGGATCTTCCAGGAGAGGAACAACGGGTCGACGGGCAGGCAGTGCCCGCCGACTCCCGGCCCCGGGGTGAACCGGGTGAATCCGAAGGGCTTGGTCGCGGCGGCGTCGATCGCCTCCCAGATGTTCACGCCAAGGGGAGCCGCCAGCGTCGCCATCTCGTTGACCAGGGAGATGTTGACGAACCGGAAGACGTTTTCGATCAGCTTGGCCATCTCGGCGACCTTGGTCCCGGACACCGGAACGGTGGTCTGAAAGATGCCGTCGTAGAAACCCTTGATCACATCGAGTGATGTGGCGCCGATGCCGGACACCAGTTTCGGCGTCCCGTCGAACGACCACCGCGGGTTCCCCGGAGCGATCCGCTCGGGACTGAATCCGGCCAGGAAGTCCACCCCGCCTTTGAGGCCCGACGCCTGCTCCAGGATCGGTACCAGCAGTTCCTCGGTGGTGCCGGGATAGCTCGTGGACTCCAGGACCACCGTCGCGCCGCGGCGAAGGTGCCCGCCCAGCGTCCGGGCGCAGGACTCGATATAGGTCAGGTCGGGCACGCCGTCCCGCAGCGGAGTCGGCACCGTGATCACGGCGATGTCGAAGCCGGCCAGCGCGGCAGCGTCGGCAGTCGCGGAGTAGGCCCCGGAGTCCAGGATCGCCCGGAGCCGCGAGGAGGCCACGTCCTCCACATAGGACTGGCCGGCGGCGAGCTGCTGGACGCGGTGCGGGTCCACGTCGTAGCCGACGACACGGTGACCCACCTCTGCGGCGCGTACAGCCAGTGGCAGCCCCACGTAGCCCTGACCAGCGACAACTACCTGCATGTCAGCTCCTGCTCGATTACGGTGCTTGAATGGACCGTCGTTCCTGGTCTGGCAAGGAGAAGCACTGTGCCCCTGGTGTCTGTCGTGATGCCCGTGTACAACTCGGCAGCCACCCTCGGCGCAGCCGTCCGATCGGTTCTCACGCAGACCCACAGCGACCTGGAGCTGCTGGTCACCGACGACCAGTCCTCCGATGGCTCCATGGACCTGCTCCGCGAGTTCGCCGAGCAGGACGAGCGCGTCCTGCCAAAGTCGGCACCCGAACAGGGCGGTGCGGGCCGGGCCCGCAACCTCGCGATCGAGCGGGCCCGCGGGGACTACATCGCTTTTCTCGACAGCGACGACATGTGGCTTCCGGAGAAGACCAAGAAGCAGCTCGCCTTCGCTGCGGAGGCCACTGCGCCTTTGACGTTCACCTCGTACTTCAAGATGGACGCCGATTACGACGGCGAGAGCACCGACTGGGTCCCGAACGGGCGGGTGGTCCGTGCGCGGGAGCACGTGGACTACCGCGCGATGCTGGTCCAAGACCACATCGGTGCTCTTACCGCTATGTACGACCGCAATGTCCTGGGCACGAGGCTGATGCCGGAGATGCGCAAGCGCCAGGACTACGCCCTCTGGCTGTCGATCATGCGGGACGGCGCTGACGCCCGGGGCCTGGCTGAGCCGCTTGCGGTGTACAGGGCCCACCAGGCGGGATCACTGTCCTCCAACAAGCTGTCGCTCGTGCAATACAACTGGGCCCTGTACCGCGAGTACGAGCACCTGTCGGTCCCGCGGGCGACGCGGGCGCTGGCCGGCGCTGTATGGCAGTCGCTGCGCAACTCGCGCATCTAGATCCGTGCACGGGCCCGGAAAGCCCGGTGCGCGACCGTTTCCGGGGCTGCCCGACCGGGCCCCGCCCCGTGGCCGTGCCGCGTGCTCGGGGGCTGGACCCGGGGGCGGGACTCGGTGGGTCACCGGTGCCGTCGGCCGGCTACGCGGCCGAGCCGTCGCCGGCCCTCGCGCGCAGGAACAGCTGGAGGAGCAGCCGCCTATCGGCGACCGGGACGGTCTCCTGACCACTGTGGAGCGCCTCCCGACCGTGCAGGAATCGGCGCTGGTTCACGATGAGGTAGTCCCCGTGCTGGAGCATGAAGGAAACCTGACCTCGGAGTAGTTCCTCGGCGAGTTCCCTGGCGGCGTCGGCGTGCACACGGCCGAGCTGGGACCGCTCCAGCATCTTGGCGGTGAACCGGACGAACCCCTCGCCTGGGTCGGGGCCGTCCAGGATCGGGAACGGCTTGTATTCCTCGCCGACGCCGTGCAGGTCGAAGAACGTCCCGTAGTTGTAGGCCGCCTCGGCCAGGAGGGCCCGGCTGTTCTCCGACAGCCGCGCCACCGCCGCGTGGGCGTCGGAGAGGATGCTGGGGCCGCCGCCGAGCGGGTCGGGGCGGACGCACAGGAGCGTGGTGTAGTCCGGGGGCAGGGTCCCGTTGACCAGGTCCATGTGGAACGCGTTGTACCCGATGCCGCTGGACTTGCCGGGGTCCTTGTCGACCTTGACCCCGATGTCCTTCCACAGAGGCCACCGCGGGAAGGGCGAGAAGGGGACGGCCACCTCGGCCGCGAAGCCCGTTGCCAGCCGAAGGAACCGGTCGTCGTCGGTCCCCAGCGCCTTGGCGAGGTTCCCCAGGCGCAGCACGGCGTATCCGCCACCCTCCCCGGTCAGGGCGTGGCGCAGCGCCGCGGCGGCCTCCTCGAACCGCGGGGTGGCCGTCAGGTCAGTCCGGTACCGCTTCATGGTGGACTTCGCCAGGACCGAGCCGTCCAGCTTCCACGTCGGGAGGGGAAGGTCGATCAGAGCGGCTTCGAGTTCGCTCGGGATGTCGATGAACATGCGGAGCTTCCTGTCTCTTCGGGTTTTCGGAGTGTCGTTCGCGTGCTGCCCGTATTGCCGCCCGCTCCTGCTGGTCGATGAGCTGGAGCCCGCGGCCGGCCTCGTGGTCGGGGTCGGGGATGGCAGTTTCCGGGGTGGTGCTGCTTGGTGTCGGTGATGGCTTGGGCGAGCTCGGCGTGGAAGACGTCGTGGCCGTCGTCCGGGACGGTGACGGTGCGGGCATGCCACCGAGCCCGCCAAGAGGCTCGGGGCGACAGGGGCCCTCCATCCGGTCAGGGGACGGACGCGGTGAACTTCCGTACGGTGCAGGCTCGGTTCCCTGCGGGCAAGAGGCCGTGGCGAGCATGGCCTGCCGGTGCGCGGTGGTGCCCGTCCCCGGCTGCTCGACCTGTCCAGGGTTGTTCAGCCGGGGAGGGTGCCCCGGTCCGGCGGTGCTGTCGTTCGGGGTACCGGTCCGGGGGTTCTGGCCGGTGACGGCGCGGGCCGTGAGGCGCCGCGCTGCCACCGGAGCTCAGGGGGTGGAGCGGGTGCGGGATCCGCAGCGGCATGCCTCGTGTCTGGTGCGCGGGCTGCCGGTCCCGAGGTAGCGGTGCCCGCCGTGTCGTTGGCCGGCCCGGGGGACGCCTGTGCTTCGGCGGGCGCTTCGTCCGAGACGGAGATTGAGGGACCTGTGAGGGTGGCGTCGTCGGCTTGCATCGCTGGCGGTACGGAGGTAGCTGTCAAGGTAGTGGCCATCGGGTACGCGATCGTCAGGGGACGGGCTTCGGTACCGGGTGCGCGGGCAACAGCAGCCCAACGGTCGGCAGCGTCCTGCACCATCCGCAGGCTTTGGCCCGGATTGAGCGCGGTCTCGCCAACCCGACGTATGAAATTGCGACGCCAGTCCGCGAGGGGTCCCGTAGAGAAGACGGGAACCAATCGGTCCTCGACCCAGATGGTCCCGCTCGCGCCGGTGAGCGTGATCTCGCTCAAGAGCCCGCCACCTTCTGGAAGAAGGCCGGTGATGGGGAAGACCTGGATCGTGAGGTCGCCGGAGGCAACGAGGTCGGTCCAGTGCCGCAGCTGTTCCGCCATCGCGGCGGGCCCGCCGTGCGGACGCTCCAGAACGGGTTCTTCGACAAAGAGGGTGATCGGGCAGGCTGGGCGCGGCCGCGCGAGGGGCACCATGATCGCCCCGTCCGCGACCGCGCGTTGGGCGGTCGATTTGCTGTAGAGGATGGGCGGGATGGCCCAGCACGTGAGGACCGTGATCTCTTTCGCGAGGGCTTCGACGGCCTCGACGCGGCCTAGCTCCCAGGCACCCGCGTCGTGGTACTCGTGGTTGTCTGCGTGGTGCAAAAGCTGGATGGCGTCGGCGAGGTCGCGCGGAGTGCTGTGGCCGTACGCCATGAGCAGATTGCGGAGATCAGCCTCCCGGATGGGGACCAGACCGCTCTCGTACCGGGACAGCATGGCGGTGCTCTTGCGGATCAGGCGGGCGGCTTGCCCTTGCGCGATGCCCCTGCGCTCGCGCGACCTCCGCAGATGGGCGCCCAGGAGCAGTCGGCCTGCCGGAATGCTCGCAGCCAGCCGGGAGGCGAAGAGCTCCGAAACCGTCGCGGCGGGCACGAGCGTCTTCGGCCCTTCGGCCGTGCCAACCTCCCACAGGTCCATGCAGCACCTACTTCTCTCCCAGAAGGAGTTGGGGACCCCGGAGTGCAAGGCCGATCAGGGCTCCCCCGACGCTGATGTCCCAACGCTGTGTCTCGTCCCACCCCTCGCAGAGGGTTTCGATTTCGGCCTCCGAGTGACTGAGGCTGGTCCATCCCGGAGGCTGCCGCTCCGACGTTTCCAGGACAAGGTGGAGCGTTCCGGTGGCAGGCCGGAGCCATCGGCTGGCCTGTTCCATGAAGTGCTTCCCGTCCAGGTAGCCCAGGGTGAGTCGGCAGACCACGATGTCGACGGTGCCCGGCTTCACTCCTTCCGGGCTCGTCTCCGAGAGGAAGTCGTGCACCGCAAACCGAACACGACGGCTGCTGTGCGTGCCGGTTGCAATCTTGATCGCCGCGGTCGCCCAGTCATATCCCGTGGCGTCGACACCCATGCGCGCCATAGACGCCGTGAACCGCCCGCGGCCACACCCCACGTCGATCGCCCTCTGGCCCAGCCGGGGACCGACGTACCTGCGGAACTGATCCAGCTCGTGGCGCGATGGCGGCACCGACTGCTGCCGCCTCTCGTAGAGACGGTTCCAGTACCGCAGAGCGAGCTCGATCTCAGCCGCGTTCTGCGGAACGCTGCGCTGAAGCCTGTTCTTGTTGATCACGGCGTCCTCTCCCCTCGGGCGGCGACGTTCGCAGCGGTGCTGGCCACGAAGCGGCCTTGAAGGTCCGAAATGCCAACCGTGCCCACGTCGAGCGGGGCAGGTGTCCGATTCACTGGTCCTCGCCCTCGGAGGTGCGGATCCGCTCCTTGCCCGCGCCAGTCGCCGAGAGGTGCCCGCGGCCCACAGCGGCAAACAGGTCCGCCTTGGTGGGCGCCAGTTCCTCCCCGAGCCTGAGCCGCTTCAACTCCTGCTGCGGCAGGCGCACTGGCAGTACGATCGGCTCCGCCGCTCTGCTGTGCTCCACGGTCATCCCCTCTCCGTTGCGTACCAGTACGCGCCAATCAGCCCGAACACGGTCACCAGGTGCACGGGCGAAGCCGAGGAGGCGGAGGCCAGCCAGCCCCATGCGGCGTAGGTGTATCCGGATGCCCATGTAGTCGCCGGGCACTTCCACGTCGAGGAGGCTGCGGACCGCCGCGACGGGATCGGCGAGGGCTTCCGGCTCGGACCCGCTCTCCGGGACGGCGGCGAGGAGCTGCATGAGATGGCCGCGCAACCGGCGTCCGGGTCGGCTGCAGCGCCTAAGGACGCTTAAAACGGCCCTCTCGCTGGTGCCGAACATATGTTCCCAGGTCACCGTGAACCCTCCTGGCCGTGGACGTCCCGGCGGACGGTGCACCAGACGCATGCCCCGCTCTCCGTGACTCCCCAGGCGTCGGCCAGGGCGTCCACGATGACCAGGCCGCGGCCGCTCTCGTCAATGGGGCCGACCGTTTGGAGCCGCGGGGTCTCCGGGCTGCCGTCGCGAACCTCCAAGAAGACGTACTGATCGGTCAGGTAGAGACGGACGCGTACCACCTCGCCATGCCCGTGGACGAAAGCGTTGGTGACCAGCTCGGACAGCAGAAGAGCGGTGTCATCCACGAGTTCTCGCAGACCCCACACGCCCAAGCAGGCCGCGCTGATACGGCGGATCTGCTTCGGGCGCCGGATGTCGCAGTCCTGCAGCCCGGTCCGCTTGATGTTGACTTCCGCACCGACCAGGAGCGGTAGCGGATTCGGTACTCCGGCGAGACGCAGCAAGTCGGCATTGAGAAGTGGTGCGGCAAGCGACATGGCGCAGTCCTCCGTGCTTACGGGGAGCGGGCGGGCGCGGCCACTGGGGCAGGGGGACAGGAAACCCGATTGACCCAGAGTTACAAATGATCATGAACTGATGCTCAGTCATTTTGGCCTGCGTAGAGCATGCTCCTACTTGCAGCAGATCCGCAATATTGTGGAGAGAATCCGCAGGGAAGTGGAACAGCTGTTCTCTCGGCAGGGCCGCAATGTTGTGCCACACTGCGCCCATGACGAGCCCTCAGACTGCACCGCCGGTTATGAGGCGCAGACTTGGGTCCTTGCTGCGCCGGTACCGGAAGCAAAACGCAATGACTCTCGCGCAGGCCGCCACTGTCCTTGGATGGGAAAGCACGCGCCTGTCCCGGGTCGAGACCGGGCAGTACCAGATCAAGGCCAGTGAAGTCGCAACTCTTCTTGAGGCGTGCGGCGTTACCGACCAAGGCGAGATCACCGGCATCACCGAGGTCGCCGAGTCACACCAGCGCAAGTGGTGGGCGGCCTACTCGGACGTACTGCCCAAGCCCTATGCGGACAGCATTGCTCTCGAAGAGGCAGCGGTCTCGATCAAGACGTACTTTCCGCAGTTGATCACGGCTCTTCTACAGACGCCGGCCTACGCGCACAGCGCGATCTTCAGCTCGCCCAGTCCAGCCGTCCGGAAGAACGCCGATTCACTCGTGCAGGTTCGCCAGGCACGGAAGATGGTGCTGACGCGCTCCCAGAATCCGGCAAGGCTGGACACCGTGATTGACGAGTCAGCCTTGTTCGCGCCGTCGGGAGCGACACCGGACGTGATGCGGGACCAGCTCCTGGGCCTCCTGGACCTGTCTGCGAGAGACAACGTCACGATCCGCGTCATGCCGCTGGGGGCACCGGCTCACCCCGGCCTCACCAGCAACATGACCGTCATGGGCTTCCGGGACCCTTGGCCGCCCGTGGTGCTGATCGACCACCTGCGAGGCGGTGTCGGGCCTTCCCCCGTGGTGGTGGACACGCTTCGTTGATCACGCGGCGAGGGTGAGC
>NZ_JBHWVJ010000147.1:0-264 GCF_042736725.1 Streptomyces sp. NPDC060028
CATTTCCAACCAGCACAACGAGCAACCCGGTGAACCTTCCCGGTCACAGCACTAGGCAGTGTCCTGGCGATCATGCTGTGTCGTTGGGTACGGACGAGATGTCGATCGCGAGGTAGCCTGAAGCGGTTGCTGCGATGAGCAGCCCGCGGTGTTCCATGAGTGCGTGAATCCGGTCTGCCAGGGACAGGGTGTGTGCGGTTCTGGTGTGGGGGTTCCAGATCCGCAGCGTCTGGTCGTCTCCAGTAGAAGCGAGGCGGGGGGTGC
>NZ_JBHWVJ010000147.1:362-1827 GCF_042736725.1 Streptomyces sp. NPDC060028
GCTGTGAACACCGCCACCGCCCTCGCCGCGCCGGTGTGGCCGGTGAGGGGTTCACCTTCCTGGGCGTGGGTGGTGGGGTTCCAGATCCGCAGCGTCTGGTCGTCTCCAGTAGAAGCGAGGCGGGGGGTGCCGTCGGGTGCTGTGAACACCGCCACCGCCCTCGCCGCGCCGGTGTGGCCGGTGAGGGGTTCACCGACTTGTGTTCCGTTGGTGGCGTTCCAGATCCGCACGGTCCCGTCGCTGCCGGCGGAGGTGATGTGGGGGACGCCGCCGGTTGAGGTGAATGTCGCCACAGCCAGCACCCAGCCGGTGTGCCCGGTGAGGGGTTCACCGACTTGTGTTCCGTTGGTCGCGTTCCAGATCCGCAGCGTCCCGTCGCTGCCGGCGGTGACGAGGCGGGGGGTGCCGTCGGGCGCGGTGAACGCCACCACCGTCACCCAGCCAGTGTGGCCAGCGATGGGTGCACCGACTTGGGTTCCGTTGGTGGGGTTCCAGATTCGCACCGTCCCGTCGCTGCTGGTGGTGGTGATGTGGGGGGTGCCCCCGGTTGCGGTGAATACCGCAGGCGCCCGCACCTCGCCGGTGCGGCCGATGAGGGGCTTACCGACTTGGGTTCCGGTGGTGAGGTTCCAGATCCGCACCGTCTGGTCGTAGCTGGCGGTGACGAGGCGGGGGGTGCCGTCGGGTGCGGTGAACACCGCCACCGCCCACACGCCGCCGGTGTGGCCGGTGAGGGCCGGACTGTCCCGGGCGCCGGTGGTGCGGTTCCAGATCCGCACCGTCCCGTCCGCGCCGGCGCTGGCGAGGCGGGGGGTGCCGCCGGGCGCGGTGAATACCGCCACCGCCCACACGCCGCCGGTGTGGCCGGTGAGGGGTCCCCCCATTTGGGTCCCGGGCGTGGGGTTCCAGATCCGCACCGTCCCGTCGCTGCCGGCGGTGGCGAGACGGGGGGCAGCGTAGGACGCGCTGAACGCCGCCACCGCCCTCACCCAGCCTGTGTGGCCGGTGAGGGCCAAGCCGTTCTGGGCGCCGGTGGTGGGGTTCCAGATCCGCACCGTCTGGTCGTCGCTGGCGGTGGCGAGGCGCGGGCCGCCGTAGAGCCCGGTGAACGCTGCCACCGCCCACACGTAGTCGGTGTGGCCGGTGAGGGGCTCACCGACTTGGGTTCCCGTGGTGGGGTTCCAGATCCGCACCGTCTGGTCGTCGCCAGCCGAAGCGAGGCGGGGGGTGCCGTCAGGTGCGGTGAACACCGCCACAGCCCTCACCCAGTCGGTGTGGCCGGTGAGGGGCGCACCGACTTGAGTTCCGGTGGCGGGGTTCCAGATCCGCACTGTGTCGTCCCGGCCAGCCGAAGCGAGGCGGGGGGTGCCGTCAGATGCTGTGAACACCGCCACCGCCAGTACATGATCGGTGTGGCCGGTGAGGGGTTCACCGACTTGGGTTCCGGTGGTGGGGTCCCAGATCC
>NZ_JBHWVJ010000147.1:1924-9760 GCF_042736725.1 Streptomyces sp. NPDC060028
ACGGTGTGGCCGGTGAGGGGTTCACCGACTTGGGTTCCGGTGGTGGGGTCCCAGATTCGCACCGTCCTGTCCGCGCCGGCGCTGGCGAGGCGGGGGGTGCCGTCGGGTGCGGTGAACGCCGTCATTGCCGTCACCGAGCCTGTGTGGCCGTTGAGTTGGAGGTGGAGCGGGCGGCGGTGGACGGTGCCGGCGGTCAGGTTGGGGGGCCAGGCCTGGGGTCTGTGGGTGAGGGGTTCGGCGGGGGGCGGGGTGCCTTGGATGTAGGTGGTGCCGAGTCGGCGCCACCATCGGCGCCAGCTGAGCGGGTCGTGGCGTGGCTGGTCGTGGTCGGTCTCGTGGGCGCGGTGCTGGAGGAGGACGGTTCCGGCGATTGCGGGCGGCAGGTCGCTCGGGGCGAGGTCGGGGTGGAGTGTGTTGGTGGTGATGCTGGTGAGGTCGAGGGTGTCGAGGACGTCGAGGTGGTCGGCGAGTGTGTGGAGAGCTCCGGCGGTGTGCCCGAGGCGTGCGTGGGTGATGAGGTGGTGACGCGTGTAGGGGCTGATGTCCTCGGGCCGTGGGGCGGTGCCGCCGCCGGGGCCGTGAGAACCCAGAGTGTGGTGGGCGTGGGCGGTGAGGGCGTTGGTGATGGCGGCGTGGACGGTGGGGGTGTCGGGGGCGGTGGTGAAGTGTTCGGTGAAGGTCCGGTGGGCGAGGCGGTAGACGCTTTGGCCGTGGTCCTGGTCGAGGGCGAGGTAGGGGGCGGCGTCGCGGACCAGGCCGGGGATGCCGGCACCGCTGTCACCGGTGCCGCCTGGGGTGAGGGCGCCGGCGGCGGTGGCCCAGATGCCGTCCTGGTCGGGCAGGCCGCGGCCTTGGGTGAGGCCGAGGGCGCGCAGGAGGGGGGTGTAGCGGGCGTCGGTGCGGTGCAGGCGCTCCAGGGCGCGGGTGAAGAGCTGGCGGTGGGTGCGACTGATCAGCGGGGCGGGGTCGGTGAGGAGGGCGGGGTCGGCCAGGAGTTCGTGGGCGGCGAGGCGGGCGTAGAGGAACTGCTGGGGTTCGGCGCCGTCCTGCTGGTGCTCGGTGACCAGGCGGTGGACGGCGGTGGCGATGGCTGTGTCGTCGGCGTTGAGGGTGCCGCGGTGCTTGGCGGCGTGGAGTTTGTCGCGCAGGTATCCGGCGAGGGCTTCGCGATCCTGCGGTACCTCGACGTATTGGGTTCCGGCGGCCTGGCCGCCGTCGGCTTCGGCTTCGGCCAGGTGGGGGTGGAGGGCGTCGAGGAGGTCGGTGTCGTCGGGGGCGGGCTGGTCGGGGCCTTCGTGGGTGGAGCGGCGGGTGCCGACGACTATGCGGACCTGGGGGAGGGCGGCGAGGGGGCGCAGGATCTGGTCGGCGATGACGAGGGGTTGGTCGGCTTCGTCGAGGGCGTCGAACAGCAGGGTCAGCGGCTTGTGGCGTGTGCGTAGTGCGGTGAGGAGGCGGCTGGTGAGGTCGGCGGGGGGCTGGCCTTCGGCGGCCTGCTGGGCGAGGTCGGGCAGGCCTGCTGTCTGGGCGATGAGGTGGAGGGTGCGGGCGGGGGTGAGGCCGGAGAGGTGGGCGGTGAGGTCGAACGGGTCGTCGGGGCAGGGGATGCCGGCGGGCAGGGGCTTGAGGTGGCCGTGGCGGGTCAGGACGTCACGCAGGCGGGTGTTGGTGTAGAGCAGGACGTGGCCGAGGAGGGCGGATTTACCGGCGCCGGCGGGGCCGGTGACCACCAGGGCGCCGCTGGTGGCGGTGGCCAGCCAGTGCAGGATCTGGTCACGCTGCAGGGTACGGCCCTGGAAGTACCACGCGAGTTCGCCGAGTTCGGCGCCGGATGCCTTGGGCAGGAAGTGGCGCTGTTCGTCAGCGGGGAGCTGGTCGATGACGGCTTGGAGTTCGGCGATTTGGTCCAGGGGCGCGGAGACCGCGCTCGCTGCGTCGGGGAGCGTGCGGACCAGTTGGTCGCGGTGGTCGTCGACGGTATCAGCGCGGTAGCCGCGCAGGTCGCGTGCGAGCTGGCTGCCGAGTTGAGTGAGGCCGATGGTCTTTTGCCCGAGGAAGGTGATGGTTAGGGCGTGCTTGAGGGCGCGGGTGAAGTCTCCGAGTTCGGCGTAGCCCTCGGCGGCGGTGGACAGCAGTAGGAACCGGTCGGCGCCGCGGTAGCGGGTGATGAGGGTGCTGTGCACCGTGCGGGCGAAGTCCTGGGAGAAGCAGGCGTCCAGGACGACGATCGCCCAGCTGTCCTCGCTGCCGGGGTACAGGCGGCGGTGGCCGATCGCGCGGGCGATGTCCTGAGGGGTGACGCCGTCGTCGATGGGTGCGGCGGTGCGGTGGTGGGCGAGGTGGTCGGCGCTGCCGTGGCCGACCCAGTACAGCACTGTGTTCCCGCGGTAGGAAGTGGTGAGATTCTTCCAGTCGCCGAGCCGGTCCTCGACCGCCTGCCGATCCCGATGCTCCTCCGGGACGGTCCACCGGTTGACGTGCAGGCCGTAGGGAGCGAGCAGGTCGGCGATCGCCTCTACGTGCTGCTCGGTGTCCAGGTCGGGCAGGTAGTCGTGCTGGTAGCAGGTGAAGTTGACCGGGAACAGCTCGACGCCGCCTTCGGGGACCGAGTAGGGCGGGTCGACGGGGTGTGGTGTGGTCATGGGAGAGACCGTGGGCCTCAGGCCTCGGGCGGGGCGACGAGGACGAGCTGGGTGACGGGCGTGTGGCGGCCGGTGTCCAGGACCACCCGATACAGGTCCGGGGCGTCCGCCGTGAAGCGGGCCGAAAGGGCGCCGCCAGTGCGGTCGAGGTCGCGGCGCAGGGTCAGGGGGTGGCCGGGGCGGCCGGTGGTGGCGGAGTGCACGCTCAAGGTGACGCCGACTGGGGTGTCGAGGCCGGTGGCGGTGATGATGAGCGGTTGTCCGAGGGTTCCGCCGAGGTGGGGGGTCTCCAGGCCGGGGCCGGTGCCGCCGCCGCCGAGGTGGGTGCCTTGAGGGCGTTCCAGGGCGATGCGGCGGATCTGCCGCAGGACCTCGTCGTGGCGCATGAGGGTGCCGTGCTGCCCGTAGACGTAGGTGACGGCCTCGGTGCCGATCCGGGCGGAGGGGGTGTGAACGGTGCCATCGCCGTAGGTGTTGCGGCGGGCGGGGATACCGGTGGCCGGGTCGCGGACGAGTTCGAGGTCGTCGCCGATGTCGAAGGCGTGGTGGCGGCCGGCGGCGACGGCGAGGCCAACGTGCCGCTGCTCGTCGAGGGTCTGGACGGTGGGTTGGGCTTCGCCGACGATCGCCCGGTGCCCAGGCAGCGCGAACCCATCCCGGCGGTAGCGGGTGCGCTCGGTCAGGGAGCGGGCGGCCAGGTCCGGGTCGCCGCCGAATCTGGCCACGTCCCCTGCGGTGAGGCGCTCCACGTCCAGGCCGCGGTCCAGGCAGCGGTAGCCGGGCAGCAGGTCGTGCAGTCCGGGCAGGGTCGCGGAGACCGACTGGATGCTTCGTTGCAGCCAGGTCGGCTTCGCCTGGGCGTTCGCGATGTTGACCGCAAGGACGGACTTCGCCGAGCCTAGGAACGGCGTGCCGACGGTGATGACCGTCCGCGTGTCTGCCGCGAGCTCGGGGTCCTGCTCCAGTGCGGCCCGCACCACCAGCCCGCCCATCGAGTGCGCCACGAACACCAGCCGCGGCCGCGCCCCGCCCGCCGCCGCCCACCCCGATGTGCCCGCGACCCGCTCCCGCCACCGGGTCAGGTGCGCACGGGCCGCCCGGGCCAGCAGCGCACCGTTGTAAGAGACGGCCAGGCGCCAGTCGTAGGGGAACGGCGCCACCGCCTCCGGGGCCAGGACGACGCCCGTCAGTGCCTTGTGGACGTCGCTGTAAGGGTCGAGGCCTTCGAAGACGGGCAGCCACCACGGCTTGGCCAGCAGTGTGGTGGCGCGGATGCGGGTCAGCGGCGCCCGCCGGGCGGTGTCGGCGTCGGCGGCCCGCTCCCGCTCGTCCGCGTGCAGGGCGCCGAGCAGGCCCTGGCCGGCCAGCGGGTTGGTGAGCATCGCCAGGTCCACGCCCCACAGCGGGCGGCCCGTCGTGTCCTCCAGGACGCTGCCCATGATCCCGGGCACCACCAAGCACGCGTCCCGGGTCCGGTCGTCGAACACCGGCGGCACTCCCGTGAACGGCGCCCCGGCTGCTGCCCCTTCAGCCCCCACGATCCCCATGCCTCCGACGATAGAGGAGCCCACTCGCCCAGGTACGGGCTTCACCAAAGAAACGCCGTCCGGACGCCGGCCGCCCTCGCGGCGGCGGCTGTCTGGCCCCGACTCGCCCGGGCCACGAAGCACCGGCGGCACGTCGGCGGCCGTTGGCGGTGCTGCGGACCCAGGGGTGATCTGACCGACGCCCAATGGGTGCGGATCGAGCCGCTGCTGCCGGTGGGCAGTCGGTGTTAGGCGACTCTCTGTGTGAGCACGTAGGTGGGGCTCGCGACGCTCGCGATGGACATGAGTGTTGATCTCGGTGGGGAGTCAGATCCTTTTTCGTGTGCGACGACAGGGTGAACACGAAGAGCTGGTTCACGGGAGCGGTTCCGCGTCGGGACGTGCCCATCGTTTGGTGATGTGCGGCTCGGAGTACGGGGCCGGCCATGCTTGCAGCCGGATCTCCTCGGTGTCTTCGGGCTCGTCCTCGCAGTCGAGGTCGGGGAAGGCCGCAGCGGCGAGGTCGCGCCTGGAAGCCCGGATGCGGGTCCACCCGGCGGGCATGTCGAAGCGAGCTGCGGCGTCGATGTCGTCAGTGCAGCCGAGCACTACGAGTCGTCCCGAGGCCAGGTTGAGGCTTGCCTCGACGACGTGGTCGAAGTCGTCGCTGTCATCGCTGGGCTGGTCTGTGAGGAGATGGACGGCAACGGCCACGGTGAAGTTGACGTCAGTGCCGATCGCCAGACCGCCTTCAGCGACTCCGAGCCCGTCCAACACTGTCTGCTCAGTCCACACATCGCTGAAGTCGGCGTCGGAGTCCTCGTCCAGGATGTGGATCTGGAAGTAGTCCGCGAAGAGCTCAAGGTTGGTCGCCACGGAGGCATCATCCCTGTTGCCCAGCAAGGACAGCACGGCGGGGTGAGGCTGATTTCGGACGAGGCGGCTGACCGGGTGATCCGAACATGAATGCTGGCCCGTCTGGAGAGGTTCCGGCTGATTGCTGCAGGTCAGGCGGAGGTGCTGGTGCTGATCGTGGATTCGGACGGCCTCATGGTGGAACGCCGGCTGCGGGCCGGCGAACTGACATGTCCGCCATGTGGGGCCGTGCTCGCACCGTGGGGGCACGGGCGCCCGCGGGAGATCCGTGGTGATCTCGGATCCCGGCTGTTCGTACGTCCTCGCCGTTCACGCTGCACGGGTTGCCAGGTCACGCACGTTTTGCTGCCGGAGGTGGTCTGGCCGCGGCGGATGGATGCGGCCGAGGTGATCTGGGCCGGGCTGGAGATAGCAGCCCTCGGGATGGGCCACCGCCAGATCGCCGGTCGTCTGGGCCTGGGATCTTAGCCCAGGCGTCGGCACCGCGACAGCAGCAGCCCTCGCCGGTCACGATGTGGGGTTGGCGCTGTCGGCGGTGCAGAAAACGCCGGGTTTCGCGGGCGAGATCGTCAGTCGAGGTGGCGCGGGCCGCGTGGACGTGGTGTTTCAGGTCGGCGTTCAGCAGCTCGTCAGGGTTGAGTTCCGGGCTGTAGCCGGGCATCAGGTGCAGCTCGATCCGCTCGGCGTTCTTGGTGAGCCACCGCTTCACGGCCTTGCTGCGGTGGACCGGGTGCCGGTCCACGATGACGTGCACCTTCCGGCGGGCCTGTCGGGCAAGACGGTCGAGGAACGCGCAGAACACGTCCGCGGTGAACTTCTCCGGGAAGACGGTGAACCACAGCACGCCCCGCGAAGCGACCGCAGACATGATGTTGACCTTGAAGCGTCGGCCGTTGACCCGCACGATCGGGGTGTGCCCGGCCGGGGCCCAGGAGCGTCCGGGCGGCGCCGTGTCGGACCGCAGGCCGCACTGATCAGCCCAGACCAGCTCGGCCTTCTCCAGCTTTGCCCGCGCGGCGATCGCCGGGTACTCCTCCTCGAGCCAGGCCCGCACCTGTTCGTCCTGCTGCCGGTAGGAGCGGCGGGCGGGACGCTGCGGCGTGAAGCCGTGCCGACGCAGCCATTTACCCACTCCCTGTTCCGTCATCGACACCCCACACACCAGCCGGATCAGGGCCCTCGTCGAGGCACGGGTCCACATCACCCCGCTCTGCCCCAGGTCGGCCGGGGTGTAGTCCCGCATCGCCTGCAACACCGCACCGCGTGCGGAGTCATCGAGTAACTCGCCTCTCCCCGCCCGTGATTCACGCTCGGCCGCCAGCAGCGCCGGCATGCCACCGGCCTTGAAGGCCCGCCACCAGCTGCCCACCGACCTTTCGGAGACACCGAACATCTCCGCAGCCCGGCCGTACGTCACCACCCGCCCCGACTCCAACGCCGCAACCACCCGCAGCCGAAGATCCTCCTGCGCATCCGGCGCATATCCCCACTCTCGATCACACCCGACCAACGACCAGGCAACCGATGAGTTTCGGCTCAATAGGCAATCAGGGCCTGGAGCTGTTCCCGCTCGGTGTCGTCCGGGTCAACAATGGTGTTCCGATTCTTGGCGATGCTTTGCAAGGCTTTCGAGCAACCGACAAGACACTCCGCGAGCCTCTCGACCTGAAGGAAGCGCCGCGACCGGCGCACGGCAAAGTCCGGGGAATCCGCGGGGTCCGGCGGATTGCTCCACCGGTCGAGGGCCTCGGTCAGGCATTTCTTCAGCTGCTGCATGCTGCTGGCCGTCGCCCTGCCCAGACCGTCGTCCCCCCGGGGCGGTGCGGTGGCACCAGATTCAGCCCAATGCTGCCCCAGCTCCTCCCAGTTCGCCTGGATAACTTCGAACACCTTGCTCGCCTGTTGTCGTTGCTCCAGGATGTCGCGGCGTTGCGTCGAGTTCATCGGGGCTAGCCAGATGGCCCGCTTGAGGACGTCGGTGGTCATGTCGAACAGCCTGCGGACGGTGGTCTGGCCCCAGTCCTATTCGGCGTGGGTGCGGGCAGCGGCGGCAACGGCCGAATCTCCTCTGGGGATGAACGAGCCTTCTTGTTCACGTCTGTCCCCAAGCAGCGTACGCAGACAGGCGACGATCTCACGTTCGCTCCATCGGCTGGCCGCCTCGGATCGCTGCCCTGTGGTCAGCCAGCGGCCGATGGTTTCGGCGGCGTGCTGCACGCGTACTCCCAGGTAGCCCTGCCAGGCTGCCTCAGACAATGGCTCGGCCACTTCGGTCATGGCGGAGGCGAAGCGACCGCGCGCCCGGCGTCGCAGCCGGACCTCCTCGTTGCGGCTGCGGATCTCGGCCAGTTCGCGGGACACCGAGTCGGTCGAACGCAGCCGCGTGAGAACGCCGAGCAGGACCTCGGGGGCCTCGGGAACCAGCTCAATGCTGCCGTCAGAGGCCGCAGTATCTGGGATCTGCGGGAGCGGCGGCGCTTCCCCGGGGTCGGGGACGACATAGGTGAGGAGCCGGCGGACCTGGAGCTGTCCGGTCTGGCGGTAGATCGTCTCCAACGCGGGACGGATGGGTTTGTTCAGCAGAACACCGCCGTCAACGACATATTGCGAGGTGCGGAAGTTGGCTCGTCCGGCTGTCGATGGCCAGGGGCCGTCTCCGCCGCTGCTGGACTGCGGAACAGTCACCCAGTGCGGTTCGAAGGCGGCGGGAAAGGAGGAGGAGCAGCGCGCCGCGACCGCTAGTGCGTTGTCCACGAACGTTCGCCGGGTCGGGTGACATGGGCGATTGGAGT
>NZ_JBHWVJ010000148.1:0-6924 GCF_042736725.1 Streptomyces sp. NPDC060028
GCGACTGCCCCCTGCCCAGGGCAACTCAAAGATCATTTACGGGACAACCCTTAGGTTCGCCCGCGGCCGTTGCTTGACACCGTGGGGGGATACCTCGGAGCGGGACGAGTTCAGCCGGGCCGACAAGCGGGCGTTGGTCAAGGCCGCGTGGCAGGAGGTGCACGCCGTGGAGAAGCGGCTCGCCGATGGCTGGGCTCTGGCGGCGCAGGGCGGGCATCCGGATGACGGGGACTGGCTCCATGTGCCGGATCTGCTGTGGGGGCTGTCGCGGGGAGTGATCGAGCCACGGCAGATCGGAGACGTGCTCCCCACGCTCACCGCGCAGTGGCCCGATGCGTTGCGCGAGATGGTGCTCAGAGCGGACGGAACGGTAGCGAAGCGTCGGGCCAGACGGGATGTGATTCTGCGGCTGCTCGCGCGCCTGTACCCCACGAATCTCGATCTTCACGCCTTCCGGGTCCTGCTGATGGACGCCACCGGGCACGCCTCGGAGGAGGTCACAGGCTTCGGCGCGCAGGACATCGAGTTCCTCCCCAAGGGTGTACGCCTGACACTGGTAAAGGACCGCGCTTCGCGGGTACGCCATCGCGCCTTCCGGGACGCCTGCGAGCCCCGGAACGCCGATCAAGTTGAGGTGACGGCGAGCGAGTTGCTTGATGGGCCGCGCCGAGAGGTGAGCGCGATCGTGCGCCGGCTGCTGGCGGTCACGGAGAAGGTCCGGGAGCGGTGCCCGGAGGTGAGCGACACCCTGTTCGTCCGTCCTTCACTTGTGTACTACGACCTGCGCTTCGGCCGCTGGAATTCCAATATGCAGGGCCAACGTTTCACCGACTGGCTTCATGCGGTCGGCGTCACGGTCGACGGTGAGGCCCATATCGGGCGGCTGCGGAAGTCCACCAAGGTCGAGAAGGCCATCGTCTCCGGCGGCCGGATCAGCGTCGCCGCCGACGACCACCTCGAGGAGACCTTCGCCGGGTACTACGCCCAGGGCACCACGCTGCGGATCCTGTCCGGCAAGGTGATCACCACAGCCCAGGACCACTGGTTCCAGCAGGCGGTGCAGGGGCCGACCCTGATCTCGTCCGACGCGGCCGAGATCGCCGAAGACAGCGAACGGCTGCAGGCACTTGGGCTGGACAAGGAGCAGGCGGACGGCATTGTCCAGGGCGAGCTCGACATGGGCGTCTCGCACTGCAAGAATCCGTGGGATTCGCCCTTCAGCCCGCCCGGCGAGTTGTGCGCCGTGGCGCCGTTGCGCTGCCTGGAGTGCCGCAACGCGTGGCTGCTGCCCAGCCAGCTGCCGCAGCTGATGCTGTTCGCCAAGCACCTGGAGACGGTGCGCCAGCGGCTTGACCCGAAGACGTTCACCCGGCTGTGGGGCCAGTCCTACATCAACCTCCGAGTTGCCATGGACGAGCGCACCGAGGAAGAGAAGGTCCTCGCCCGGAAGCACATCACCGCGGGTGAGGTCTCACTCGACCTCCCGCTGGCCGCACGTGTGGAGTTCGACGCATGATCATCCCGCGTTCCCGGGAGAGCGCCCGGTCCCTGTTCCGCCCGGACGAGCCCGTTGTCCAGAGTCACCCTCTGATGCCTGCGGCTCGCCGATCGCAGGTCCGCATGCCGCTGTTCGGCGACAGCGAGTTCATGGACTTCAACGGTGTCGTGCGCCGGCCCGCCAACCGCAACCGCTCGTGGTGGAAGATCCGCCTGGTCGGCGTGCTCGCCGATGAGCCCTGGAATCTCCTCGCCCGCGAAATGATCATAATTCTGGCGAACCCCGGCCACGAGGCACTCCAGGCTGCAGGGCTTCACCTCGGCTTCGACCCATGGGACATCGGCAGCATCAACCTGGAGATCAGCTGCCTGCGCGGTGTGATCACCTGGGCCCGCGAGGACGGCCTTCCCGAGGACCCCTCCCGCTGGAGTGAGGCCGATCTGCGCCGACGCATCAAGGCACTGAAGAGGGAAGTGAAACCGAGGACGATGACGAGGCATGTGAGCTTCGTCCAGCGGATGGCGACGCTCTCCCCGGCGCTCAGCTGCGGCTGGCCGGGTGTCAACCCGTGGCCGGGCAAACCCTCGGGACAGGTGGCCAAAGACGTGCGCGATGGCACCCTGTCCACGAAAGCGATTCCGCCCGACATGTGGTTTGCGCTGGTCCGTGCCGCATGGACGTACATCCACGTCTTCGCCCCGGACATCTTCCGCGCACTGGACATGCTCAAGGAACTGCGCCGTGCCGCAAGGCTCTCGGCCGATGCCCGCGACAAGGACGGGGAATTGAAAGCCTGGCTCGCCGACCCGGCGAACAAGGTGCCCTGCCACCACGACCCGCACGCGGTCGAGGGGCAGCCGCCCGAGGTCTACTGGGTGATGCTGACGCTGCTGCTGGGAGTGAAGGAGAAGCAGAGCAGCTCGTTCTTCGGGACGTACTGCGCGGCGGGCCGACGGCGGCGAGAAAAGGTCCAGCGGGCGGTGGCCGACGGCCGGTACGCCTTCGGCCTGCCCGTGGAACTGACCCAGGTGACCCGCCCGGACGGCAGCCGCGGCCCTTGGCACCCCGGTTTCGACATCTACGAGCTGTCCCGTCTGCCAACGATCCTGCGGGATGCCGCCTTCGTGCTGGTGGCGGCCTTGTCGATGATGCGAAGCTCCGAACTGCAAGAGATCGTCCGGGGCAGCGTCGTCGAGCACTACAACGCACCCGCCGTCGCCTCCACCCTCGTCAAGGGGCGTCCCGGGCGACCGCGCAAGCACTGGTGGATCAGCGAGCCGGTCGCCGAGGCCATCGCGGTCGCCGAGGCCGTCTCCCCCCACCCCCTGCGGGTCTTCGCCCCGCTCACGCCCAAGGCTGTCAACGAAGAGCTCGACGGCGGTGCCATGGTCGACTCGTTCATCACGTTCGTCAACGCCGGCCTCACCTGGTCCGGGCTGACTGCGATCCCCGACGGCAAGGCCCGACCCCACATGTTCCGCCGCACGATGGCCATGCTCACCGACCAGTTCGCCGGCTCCGAAATCGCGCTGGGCATGCAGCTCAAGCACATCGCCGCCCGCGCCCTGGCCAACCGCGCCACCCGCGGCTACACCGCACCTGACTCCGCCTGGGCCAAGCACCTTCAAGACACGGTCCACGCCGCCCGGTTCCGCCGGCTCAAGGACCTGTACGGGGCCCACTCCCAAAGCCAGGAGATCGGCTTCGGCCCCGGAGCCGAACGCCTCAAGGGCGTCTTCGACCAGATCGCGGCCAGCGTCAAGGCCCGCCACGGAGACGCCCGCGTCGAAGACGACCTCCTACGCAAAGCCCGGATCACCATCCGCTTCGGAGCACTCAACAACTGCCTGTTCGACGAACGAAACCCGACCGGCGCCGTGTGCCTGGAGAACGCCATCATCCCCGAAGGGCATATCGGCCCGCTGGAAGACCGCTGTCGGCCTGACCGCTGCCCCAACAGCATGATCGGCACCGAGCACGCCCCGTTCTACGACGCACACCACCGCACCCAGCTCAAGCTCCTCAAGACCCCGGGCCTGCCCGCCTGCCGCAAAGCCCTGATCGCCAGGGAAGCCGAACGCGCCGAAGCGGTTCTCGACAAGATCCGAGGCACCACCACATGACCGCCAGCAGCCGTATGACCTGCGACGGTGTCGCGCCCGACACCGCGAAGGCACTGAGGGCCGCCATGCAGCGACTGTTCGCCGGAAAGCCACAGCGCACCGACGGACGGCTCACCAAGGAGAACCTCTGGAGAGAAGCCCAGGTCAGCCGGGCCACCATGAACCGCGCTCGGCCGATCCTCACCGAATGGGATGCCCGCATCGCCGAGCAGGGCAAGACCACGGCCGGAGAGGCCCGCAGAGACGAGGAGGTCAGCAAGTTACGCAAGAAGCTGGCCGACAAGACCCGAACATGCGCGCTCCTGGAGAAACGGCTCAAGGCCGCAGCCACCGCCATCGCGGCCTTACACCACGACAACTGTGCCCTGCGCGATGAGATCGGCCGACAGCAGGGCACCAACGTCGTCGCGCTCGGTGGACGCCGGAACAGACCCGATAGCGATCCCCTCATGTGACGTCGCTCCCGGGGACGGGGCTACTCGCCGTGCTGGGAGGGCTAACGTCGAGGGCATAGCTGATGAATCGGGAGGACGAGATGCGGATCACGGCAGGCGCGGCCCTGCGGGGAGTCCACCGGTGCACAGGCCAGCTGCGGGTCGCGGACCGAGATCCCGTACTGGCGCATAGCGCCGTCTGATCACGCGGTCGAGCCGGTCCATCAGCTCCGGCAGGAGGGGCGTCAGGCGTGCGCGCTCGATGTTCAAGGTCAGTAGCCCCACCCGACTGGAGATGTCGAAGCCGACCCCTCCCGGGGACACGACGCCGTCGCCGGTGACGTCGGTGGCGGCCACGCCGCCGATCGGGAAGCCGAACCCCCAGTGAGGATGCGGGGATGCAAGAGCTGGAACAGATCACGGCTCGCCGCAGTGAACTGGACGCGCTCGCCGAGAAGCTGGCCAAGCAGCTTCGCGAGGTCAAGGCCGAGCGGGAGGAACTCGTGGTCGCCGAGCGGGTCCTGGTTGGGCTGGCCGAGCAGGGCCGGGCCGCGACGGAGGCGCCGCGGCCATCGCCCCGGCTCCCGCCCGGGTGGCGGGGCGGGCGGTGCTGCTGGTCCCGCACCGCGGGAAAACTCCCGACGAGGCCGCCTTGCCTGGCGACTCCGCACGATCCTGGCGGTGGTCCGGGCCGCCGACGGCCCGGTGCAGGTCAAGGGTGTCGGCGAGGAGCGGGGCCTGGAGGTGACGGCTCGTGGCAAGCCGGAAGCGCTGCGCGCGAAGTTGACCAAACTCGCCGACCGCGGCTGACTGCATAAACGACCCGCCGGGGAGTTCGCCTCACGCCCGTAGCCGCGCGAGGCGGGTACGGAAGCGGCGTAACCAGCGCGCCCCCGGCAGCAGTTGAGTTTGGTGTGAAGAAGGACAACCACGCCGCTGAGGGCCCTGACGGCCTTGTCTAACGAGCTCGTGCATGGTTGGCGGTGCGACGCTGGAGCTTGATCCCTGATCATGTTCGTGTGCTGGGGAATGAGGCTCGTGCAGCGATCGTCAGTGACCGGCGGATCACAGGACTGCAGGCCGAGGTGATCGCGGAACTCGTCGCCGAGGTGGGTCCGTTATGGCATGAACGGCATCAGGCGGGCCTGGAGTCCAGGCCGCGAAAGCGGGCCGTCGGGGCCGGCGCAAAGCATCGGCTGGTCTTCATCGACCGGCTCCTGGCCACGCTCGTCCATCTCCGCACGCAACCACTCATGACGTGCTGGCCTGCTGGTTCGGCGTCGACCGTTCCACGGTCACCCGGGCGATCGGCGAGGTGCGGCCGCTGCTCGCCGAGCGGGGCTGCACCGTCGCCACCGGCATCCGGCTCCGCACCCTGGCCCAGGTCATCGACCACCTCGGCGCCAGCGGAGAGACCGCAATCATCGACGGCACCGAGATCCGAGTCCGGCGGCCAGACGCAGGCCACAGGGACCGGGAGAAGTTCATCTCCGGCAAGAACAAGCAGAACGCCGTGAAGACCATGGTCCTCACCGACTCTGCTGGCAGGGTGTTGTTCTGCAGTCCAGCCCAGCCGGCAAGCTGTGCCGACATCACCCATGCCCGGCAGTTGGGCCTGGTCAAGCACCTGGTCAACGGCCCGGCCGTGGAGGTTCTCGCTGACGCCGGCTATCAGGGGCTGGGTGCTCAGACCGGTGGCCGTGTCGTGACGCCACCGCACCGCAAGTTCAAGAAGAACCCGCCAGAGTGGTACGAGGAGATCTACGAGCGTCAGCGCAAGGCGCATTCCTCACGGCGTATCCGCGTCGAGCACGGCATCGCACACCTCAAGAACTGGCGAGCCCTCGCCCGGCACCTGGGCCGACGCGAGCACATGAGCGACACGATCCAAGCCGTCGCCGGACTCCTTTCACACCAGCAGACCGTCACCCGCGGGACCAGTCAGCGACAGTGAGCACCCGGCCGATCTGCACCTTTCGACGGGTCACCGCCAACCATGCACGAGCTCGTTACTCTAGCGGTCTGTTGCGAAAATGCTGGTCACAGCCACTCGTTGATGGCTGCGACCAGCACCGTTGCCTCGTACCGGACGGCGAGATTGTCGTACCTCGTAGCCACCGCGCGGTGCCGCTTGAGTCGGTTGATGCCGCACTCGACGGCATGGCGTTGTTTGTAGTCTTCCTTGTCGAACGCCGGGGGTCGGCCGCCTCGGGAACCGAGCTTCTTGCGGTTGCGGATCTGGTCGGACTTCTCCGGGATCGTGCATATGATCCGGCGTTTACGCAGGTAGGCGCGGTTGACCCGGGAACCGTAGGCCTTGTCGCCCCGGACTCTGGCGGGTCCGGGGCGGGCAACCCGGACTTTGTGACATCGTTGACGTTCGCCGCGGTCGTGATGACTTTGAGCGGGGTGCCGCGTCCGTCGCAGATCAGATGGTGTTTGCTGCCCGTCTTCCGCCGGTCGACCGGCGACGGACCGGTGTCGGCTCCCCCGTTACCGTCTTCGTGGCCCTGCAACGGGGCTCCCGGCCTTCGACCTGTCGGTGAACCTTGTCAGCAATGGGCGAACGGCCGAAGCGGTGGAACCGGCCCAGGCAGCAGTCGACCTGCTGGCCGGGTTCACCCCACCACCGGCTGTCCGAACCGAATACCTGGCGACGCTCGCCTCGGCACGCCACGAATTGGTGCTCCGCCTCATGGCAGCCGGCCGGATGGACGAGGCAATGCCGCAGGCCAAGAAAGCAGTTCAGGCCTACCGTCAGGCTGCAGCCGCCGCAGATGCCGACGTGATGTGGGCCGCTAACCAACTGCGCGTCCTGTCGGTGAACCTTGTCAGCAATGGGCGAACGGCCGAAGCGGTGGAACCGGCC
>NZ_JBHWVJ010000148.1:7023-9690 GCF_042736725.1 Streptomyces sp. NPDC060028
GGCGACGCTCGCCTCGGCACGCCACGAATTGGTGCTCCGCCTCATGGCAGCCGGCCTTCGATGACCAGTCGTCATCACCGGCTGGCCGTACCAGCGGCGGCGCGCCGCCGCAGACATCGACTTCAGGTTCACGCGCGAGATCAGGATAGCCGCAGAGTTCGAAGCGCGGCGGAAGGCGCCGCGGGACATCGTCGCGGACGACCCGTCGATCACCGAGCGGGCCGGTGAGCGGGTGCTGGAGGCCCTGGAACTCGCGACTGCGAAGTGGCTCCGTAGCGGACAGCAGCGATGTGATCGCGGCAGGTCGGCGTCAGCAGGCCGCCGGTCTGGTGACAACTGAGGAGAACGACCCCAACTGCTGCTGCGCGCTCCGGGACAAGGTCTGGGTTCACGGACCTGGCCAGGACCCCCGGGAGGTCTACGTCGTCAAGGGCGACGCGGACACCGTCGCCAAGCAGCCTGGCTCCGCCTGCTCCGAAGCGGCGGAGACCGACTCCGGCAAGCCCTCACCGCCGGGCGGGCGGGGGCACGGCCTCCTTGCCCAGACCAGGGGGTCAGTCGCCTCAATTCCTTGATACGGGGACTGGGTTCGTTGACACCGGACACTTGCCCGTAAGGCATGTGAGGCAGCATGCCGTTTCCCCGTACAGAAGTTCGTGGCTGCGGGCCGCCCCCAGGCCGGAGTCGCCGCGGCCCCCGCAGCCGTTCACTGCTGTGGGACGCTCACCAGAGCTTCGGGCAGGTAGGCGGACCGGATACCCATCTGCCAGCCGTGTGCGAGACACGCGAGGGTGGCCAGCGTGACGGCTCCCACCGGCAGCAGGCTCCGGGTAGCCGGGTCGGCGCCGGCGCTCTCGCGGTGCGCCACGAGTCGTTCCTGAAGGGCCTGTTCAAACGCGGCCTGGTCGTCGTCGAGCAGGACGCGCAACAGCCGCTGGTCCGGTGCCAGCGGCCCGGCCTTATCGAGCTGCCCGGCCGTTCGCGCCCGCTCGGCCGTGTCTGGCTTGCCCAGCGGCACCCGGCCCGGGCGTGCGCCAGGGTAGCGCCCCTGCTCGACGGTCAGGTAGCCGCACAACGCGTCCATCTCGGCGAGGTCGGCCGGGTCGGACACCGACTCCCGCTCCGAGTACGGAACACCGTCACGAATAGCCGGCGCGTAGTCCTCGCGCAGCAGAGGGCCAAGCACCCGGTTGCGCTCCCATATCAATCCGCTGATAACGGACCACGCGAACGCGTCGGTCCAGGTCCGCGCCGTGGTCGCCGGGTGGGTCGGCTCCCACCTCTCCTCGTAGTGAAGCTCCTCGCTGCTGAGTGTCTCCGCCACGAGAGGAAGGGGGACCTCAAAATCGCCGTCGGGGAAGCAACCGAGGCTCATCACGCCCAAGGAGCACTCCGCAGCCGTGATCAGGGCGGTGCGCGAGTCGGGCCTACGCAGGTCCGGGTCGGCCACGGTGCGTGCCGCGATGTGGTCGGCCAGCTCCTCGCCGAGCTCCCTGAGCCCGCGCCGCAGTGCCATGTCGCCGTAGCGCATGTCGTGCCACCGGCGGGAGGCCCGACCCACTATGCCCTTCAGGGCCTGTTCGAGCCGCTGCTCTGCAACTGCGTGACTGGCCAATTCCTTGATCGTCATGCCTGCCATCCTGGCAGTCCACACCGACAACACGGTCCCACACGCCTCTCCGGCCACGTACCCAGGTCGGAACAACTCCGCTGTCGCACGCGCGTCCACGAAATGGTTCAGCCGAACCGCTTTCCACTCGATGCCTCACGCGCCGACATGTCCCATAGCCGCCTGACCTGCGCCGACCGGCCGTCACCCGTAGATACCGAGAATGCCAGGTGGGTCTGTACGGTCAACGGCCCTGTCTCACATTCGGTGGTGACGCAGAGTGGTGTAGGTCGTTGATATGGGCGTGGAGAGTCTCAACGAGCTGGTGGCGACGGTGTTTTCGGGGATATCGCCGCTGGTCATCGAGGACGTGGTCGACGATGGTGAGCGCGTCCTCGTGAGGGCACGGACTCCGGGATCGACCGCGGTCTGCCCGGTGTGCGGGGCGTTGTCGGGGCGGGTGCACGGCTATCACTGGCGGACGGTCGCCGACCTGCCGATCGACGGCCGGCGGGTCGTGGTCCGTGTCCGGGTACGGCGTCTGGTGTGTCCTACCCGCGGCTGCCGTCACACCTTCCGCGAGCAGCTGCCCGGGGTGCTGGAGCGATACCAGCGACGCACAACCCGCCTGACCAGGCAGATCAAGGCCGTGGTCAAGGAGTTAGCGGGCCGTGCGGGATCGCGTCTTCTGGCGATACTCGCGATGGGCCTGTCGCGTCACACGGCCTTGCGTACCCTGCTGCGCATTGCGCTGCCCACCGGGCGGGTGCCCCGCGTGATCGGTGTCGACGACTTCGCCCTGCGCCGGCGGCATCGCTACGCGACCGTGGTGATCGACGCGGAAACGCATGAGCGGATTGACGTGCTGCCCGACCGCACGGCCGACACGCTGGAAGCGTGGCTGCGCGAGCATCCGGGCGTCGAGGTCGTGTGCCGTGACGGCTCCGCAACCTATGCCGAGGCCATCCGTCGTGCCCTGCCCGACGCAGTGCAGGTCGCCGACCGCTGGCAGTGCGCCATGAGGCGCTTTGTCGTATCCCCGATTCAGTCGGGAAGAA
>NZ_JBHWVJ010000149.1:0-1778 GCF_042736725.1 Streptomyces sp. NPDC060028
TGCGGGACACGACGGGGCGTTCACTCCAGAGACTGAACCTCCGGCCGCGCGGAGGGGGCCTGACCGCTTGAACTGACGGACGGGCTGGGGGGCGGGCCTGCTACCGCCGGAACAGAAGAGGACGCGGCAGGCGCCGGCGCCTGAAGCGGAGCCTGCGAGGCATCCTGCTGTCCGATCAGATAGACCGCGGCAAGAATCCCGGCACCAACCAGGAGCGACGCACCCAGCTTCGGGTTCTTGTACGCCCAGTACACGGCGACGCCCGCGAGGGACATCGCGACGATCGTGAACAGGGTCATCGGCCCGTCACCCCGTACGTGACACCCTGCGCTCGCCTGTCGAACGGAGCCGGAATGAATGTCGCACAAGCTTCGTAATGCGCCATTTGTCGCGTGAGCCCGCTCGACGGCAGGCCGTCGCGGAGCTTAGGCTCGGGAACGTCTTTGATGGTTCTTCTCCTTGTACTTGAGATCCAACTCGGTCGGGCGAGGGCTGTCGGACTACACAGGCGGTCCCCTGTTGGCGCAGGGGACCGCTGTTTTTTTGCCTCCAGGTGTTCGAGGGCTGTCGGACTACACGGCGACCGGAAACCCGTTGGCGCGGTCGGCGTCGAACTCGTCCTCGAAGGGCCTCGTTCGGACTCCGGTGCTGCCGGTCAGGGAGAAGCCTACGCAGCGCGAGCGGAGCCGCCACAATGCCAACGGAATCACGCACACGCATAAAAGCGCCTAAGTGGCCCTGACCTGCTGCTTCATGTCGGATGCTCAGCTCACGAGGTTGGTGACAGGCACTTCATGTAGGGGGGTCATGAGGCCGCCAGCAGATCGAAAGTCCTCACATGAACCCTTCGGTGACGCGCACCACGTGACCGAGGGTCACTGGACGGATACTTCCGCTGACCGGCCCTGTCGACGAACATCGAGCAGTCGAACTTCGGGTCCGTCTCTAGGACGTTGAGCAGGTCGTTCGGCCGGTCTAAGCGCTGGTGAACGGGCCGCGGAGGACACCCTCGAAACTCACCTGGCAGGGGACGCCGCCTGAGATACATCTTCGCCCCTGGAGCGAAACGGCTGCGGTCCGATTTCCGGTACCTCAGGTACTGGACCTGCTTCGCGAAGAACATCTCCGAGTTCTTCTTGCAGCACTAGACCTTGTCCTCGATCTCAGTGCCGAAGTCGGCGCCGGCGAGGAGGACGACGGCAAGCTCTGAGTCGCTACCGACCGGTCGCGGGCGGCCGTCGTTGACATCAGATCCGGGCAGCCAGTTGTGGCCTATTGGAACGTTAGGCCGAGCGTCGGGGGCGACGTCGGGCCCGGGCACGGGCAGGGGAGCAAGCTAAGCGATCAGATATCTGATCGGTCCGCCGTGCCGGTCGGTCGCTGCGCTGGGCGTGTCCTGCGGGGCGCAGATTCCGGCAGCGAGTTGTGGGTCATTGGGCCCAGTTTCGCGGTCGGCCGGGCGGCGGCTTGCGACAGCTCTTGCGCCATCTCCTGCGGCATCTGCTGCGGCATCTGTTGCGACTTCTGCTGCCCTTACCGGATTCCGGCCGACCCCGTCTGTGCAGGTCACCACGCGTGGTGGGGGTGTCCGATTTCGCTGACATCCCCTCTACTGCCCGCCTCCGTCACGTCCCCACCTGAAATTGGCGGTGGGGACGGTGACGCGCGGCGGCCCGGAGAGGGGATCCGGCGCCCCTCGCTGTCGCGCGAAAGCGCCGGCGCCCCGGACCCGTGTCGGCATCAGATTCCGGCAGCGAGTTATGCCGGACTGATATCAG
>NZ_JBHWVJ010000149.1:1788-9658 GCF_042736725.1 Streptomyces sp. NPDC060028
GATGTGCCAGACGGCACGTTCGCGGTCGTCGGCGTCGTCCTCCTGGTCGTCGTTCTCCTCGGCTTCGCGGCGACGTCGTGCAGCTGCTTCCTCGCGTCGGCGGGCGAGGGCTTCGAGCATCTCGGCGTACGCGTCCACGACGTCCTGCGGACCGAGAACGACGACCTCGTCGGCGACGTCGGCGAGCGCCAGGACCTCACGGACGCGGGCAGCCATGGCGGCCGGGTCGGTGTTGCCGTCGGTGCCCTCGGCGGCCTGCGTCGCCTCCAGGTCGAGGGCCTTCCTCGCGACCGCGTGCCAGCCGTCCTCGGTGACGCGGACGCCCGCGCGGAGTTCGCCGCCCTCGGCGTCGGCCGCCGCGAGCAAGTCGAGGTTGTCTTCGTCGGTGTCGCCGCCGTCGATGCCGAGCATCGAGCGCAGGTAGCGGGTCCACTCGATCGCGCGGCGGCCCTTGGTCGCGCGCTCGTACTCGTGCCACTTCGCCAGGTTCCACTCCAGCGAGCCCTGTCCCTGGGCGTCGTCCTCGGGAACGCCTCCGGTCAGGTCTCCGATCCGGCCGAGGAGTTCGAACGGCGTGACGTTCTCGCCGCCCGCGGTTTTCAGGTCGGCGCGGGCGAGTTCGAGCGCCGGCGCCTTGCCGTCCTGCGTCTTGGCGATGTACTCGGCGAGGTCGTTCGCGTCGCGCTCGGTGTGCAGCCGCTTGAAGTCGACGCCGTGGCCCTTGCCCTCGCACGGGCAGTCGGCCCGTTCGCAGTCGTCCGTCGGCCGGAACTTCGGATTGATGCCCTGGAGGGTGCGGGTCCAGGTCGCGCGCCAGTGGTCTTCCCACTCGGTGAGCCGGTCCTCGGCAGGCGTGAAGGCGCCCGTGATCCTCTTGGCCGCCTTCTCTCCGGTGGTCCGGCCGCCGACGAGGACGATCGCGTGGATGTGCGGGTGCCAGCCGTGGGCCTGACCCACGGTCACCTCCGTCGCGCGGATCATCCCGAGGTAGCCGATCCGGTCGCGGATGCCCTCCTGGTCCTTCGCCCGGCAGCCGTCGCTGACCTTCCGTCCGGCCCACGTGCCGCCCGTGATGAGCCGCTGGTAGGCGCCGGGGCGCCGGGGGGTGTCCTCGGTTTTGCGGGTGCCCTGGAGAGCGTCCATGAGGTCGGCGAGCGCGTCCTTGTACGCGTGGCGGGCGGTGAAGGTCACCAGGTAGGCGGTCCCGCCCTGTTGGAGCCAGGTGACCACGGCCTGGGTGATCTCCTCGGCGCGGCGGTGGCGGATCACGGCGGCGCAGACCGGGCAGAGCCAGATCCGCCCGCACCGCATGAGGCCGAGGACCACGGAGGTTCCGGCAGCGGTCTGGGCGACGATCACGCCGGACGCGGGGTCCATCAGGGCCCGGCCGCAGCCCTTGCACGCGGAGTCGCCGGTGATCCGCCATAGGGTCCGGCGCCGGGTGTACCGCGCCGCTTTGCGCAAGCGGGCGGCGTCGCTTCGCGACTGCCCTTCCGAGAGGCTGTCGCCTCTCGGGCTCTCCCCATCCACCCCGTCCGGAGAAACCGCAGGTCGGCGGGGTGCGGGAAACTCTGTTGTTTCTTTCCCAAGCTGTCCGGGGTTGCTGCCGGACGTCATCCCGCGCTGAATTGCGCGCTTCGCGGCCTTCCGGCAGCGGTCCGAGCAGTAGACACGCGGCACTTTGCCCGGAATATGGGCAATCGGCGTGCCGCAGTGGCAGCGGGGGCCGCTGCTGTTCCGCGTGGCGGCACGCGGAGGTTCGGGGGTTGCAGACGCTGACGCGTCCCGTACGCTGGACACAGACGAGTCCCTTGGTTGTGGAGACCGGGTGGACGTCAGAAGCGGTCAGGGATTAGGCCCCCTGGCCGTTTCGCATTTCCTGGAGAGAATCCAAGCACCTTTCGTGCCCGGTGTTCCCCCCGGCACGCGACACGGCCCTTGGGGCTGTTGGGGTTTGACGGACCGAAGAAAGCCCCGCCAGCCGAAAAGGCCGGCGGGGCTTCGGTGTTACGCGGCTTCGACCGTCCACTCCCACGACTCGCCGTCGGCGGCAGCGCGGGCGGCGGCGTCGGCCAGGGCGCGGGCGAGGGCCGACGCCCGCGGCTTGAGGTGCCGGGTCCGGGAGACCGTGAGCAGCTGCTCGGAGACGAGCGCGGCTTCGGCAGCAGGGAAGGTTCGGGGCTTCGGGAACTCCAGGGCGTCGACCAGTGAGGCCACGGCCTTCCGGTCGTTGTACGGCACGGAGGTCTGGACCCAGGACGCGAGGGCGGCAACCTCCTTGCGGAGGTGGTGGTCCTGCCCGAAGAAGTCGGCTCCGTGCGAGACGACCAGGCTCGGTGCCGCGTCGTGGATGGCGGGTCGGCGGGTCATGCTGCGGCTCCCATCCGGTGGGCGAGGTCGGCGAGCTGGGTGGCGGCCGCGAGGATCAACCGGACCTCAGGTGTGCCGTCGGTCAGGAGTCGGTCGGGTCCGGGCGCCGGCGGGACCGGCGCGGGGGCCGGGACCGGGCGGCGGCGCAGGGCCACCGCCAGGACCGCGAGGGCAACCACCACGGTGGCGAGGTAGGCGAGGGCGATCACGAGCCCACCGCCTCAGACGTCGTGACGCGCTTCCAGGCCGCCCGGAGCCGGGTCTCCCCGGCGCTGTGGCCCGCCCTGCGGAAGGCGAGGGCGAGGGCGTTGTACGACATCGGCGGGTTGGTGCTGGCCCGGAGCTCCGCGACGATCGCGTCGATCTGGTCGTCCGTCAGGGCGGGTGCCTCGATGGCGGCCAGTTCTTCGAAGGAGCCCCAGACGGGGAGCTGCCAGCGGGGCTGTGACGCGTCCTGTGACGCGGGTGCGACGCGCTCTGTCACGCAGGTCAGAGCCCTACCGGTGCCGTCGCCCTGCCGGACTCCGTCCAGCTCCGACCAGGCGCCGGAGAGCCTCCTGGCCGCCTTGGCCTGTGCCTCCGCGACGCGCTTCCCGGCGCCCGTCACGGCGTCGAGGCGGGTCTCCTCGGTGCCCGCCTCGGCACGGAGTTCGGCGCGGGCGATGGCCGCCTGATCGCGGGCGCCCTGCTGGATCGTGGCGATCCGGTCGAGGGCGGTCTTGGTGAGCGCGGTCCGCTCCCAGAGACCGTGCACGAGCCACAAGGCCTTGGCCGCGATCGGCAGCCAGGCGACGGCGAGCCATGCGCCGGCGGATCCGTCGGCGGTGAGCGCGTGGGCGACCAGGACGCCGGTCGCGACCGCGCCGAACGCCCACCCGACCACGGTGACCGTGGTGTTGTGGTCACCCTGAGCGGCCAGGCGCCGGTCGTACGCGAGGGTCGCGAGCCAGCCGCCGTCGATGCCGAGTCCGACGACCAGGGCGACGGGCCACGGCATCGAGTCCCCGAGCCACATCACGACCACGGCCAGGGTGAGGACCATGGACACGGCGGTCATGGCGACCGCCGGTGCGGCGGTGTAGTTGCGCTTGGGCATGGTCACTTCCCCTTCCGGATCTCGCGGATGAGCAGGTACGACACGCAGCCGCCGACCGTCACGGCGACGGCGACCAGGGCGACCGCGAGGAACAGGCCGACCAGGACGCAGGCGCAGGCGGCACCGCCCGCGATCCACGCGGCGACCTTCCCGGCGGACGATCCGCTGGCCTTCTGCGTCGAGCAGCTGCAGGCGGCGTGCGCGGCCGGGGCGGGGGTGGCCGCCTGTACGGCCTGGACCACGGCGAGGATCTGCGCGATCTGCTCGGTGTTGGTCTCCGCCGCGCGGGCGTCGGCCACGGCCTGGGCGAGGTTGGCGCTCATGCGGCGACCTCCGTACGGATCGTCGTGCCGTCCTTGGCGAGGAGCCCGCGCTTGACCAGCGCGTCGACCGCGCGGGTGACCGAGCCGGGGTTGATGCCGGTCGCCTTGGCGATGGCGGCGTTGGTCGACGTGCCGTCGATCGCGGCCTGAAGCACGGCCTTCTGGTTGTCGGTCAGGTCCTGCGGGACGGCAGCCGCGGGGGCGGCGTCCTTCACCAGACGCAGCGGCTCGGACGCCGGGGCCGGGACAGGCGCCGGCGCCTTGGCCGACCGCTGCCAGACCGGGCGGTCAGGGAGGGCGATGACGTCGGCCGGGGAGAACGCCCGGGTGCTGATCGGGTGCGGTGCCGCCTTGGGTCCGGAGCGGAGCATGGCCACGCCGGGCATCGGCAGGTCGTGGGCGTGCCAGCCGCGCTCGGTGGCGTCCTCGCCGAACACGACGCGGCTCTCGCCGGACGTGCTCAGGGCGAGGGCGGCGCGGTAAGTGATCTGGGCGCTGATCTGCGGGTCGATGCCGCCCTTGGCGTCCATGGTCGGCTTCTGCGTGGCCCAGATCAGGATGATCTCGGCGGCGCGCGCCATGCGGGCGAGTGTCGACAGGTTCTCCATGATCCGGGACCAGTCCGGGTCGCCCGGGTCGCCGTCGCCGCCCTTGGCGCGCTTCTTGCGCGCCATGGAGATGACCTCGGCTCCTTCGTCCACGAAGACCGTGATCCGGGGGCGGCGGGTGCTGATCTCGATGGTGTCCCGGCCGCGCGGGATCTCCTCCAGCCGCTCGTACATCTCAGCGACCAGTTCGTCCGTCACGCCGAGGACGTCTTCGGCGTAGATGGCGACGCGGGCGCGGTGCTCCCAGTTGATGCCTTCCACTCGCTTGGGGTCGATGACGACCAGGCGGTGGTTGGGCTCCTCGGACGCCTCCGCGAGCAGGGCCCGGGTGCTCCAGCTCTTGCCCGACCCGGAGGTCCCCGCGATCAGCATCCGGCGACCGAGCGGGACCATGACCGGCTCGCCGGTCACCGTGTCGACGCCCCACGGGTCGCCCGGCTTCCAGCCGGTCAGGTCGATGCCGTCGGCAGCGCTGCGGGTCCGCAGCGTGATCGTGGCGCGGTCGCCATGCGATCCCGAACTGATCTCCATACGCAGGGCGGTGCGGGCCCCGAGCATCGCCCGGATCTCCTCGTGCTTGGCCTTGAACGCCGACGGCTTCCACCGGCCATCAAGGCGCACCGTGGTGACCAGACCGGCCGGGGTCAGCTCGGTCGGTGCGGGCACGGTGCCCGACAGGCCTCGTTCGTCGGCGTGCTGGACCCAGTACGACGGGTCGAGGCGCTCCAGGAGGCGGCGCTCCTCCGCCGTGGCGTCGTCGTCGAGCGGCACCCGCACCTGGCGGCGGCCGACGGCGAGCAGTGCAGCGTTGAGGGCGATCAGGCTCAGCGAGCTTCCCGCCGGCCACATCGCCCAGTGCTCCGCCGACGACATCGCGTACGAGGTGATCCCAGCCGGGATCAGGTGCGCGGCGTGGGCGCGGACCGCGAGCTGGTTGAGCGTCAGCGGGTAGTTCCGGCGAGCCGACTTCAGGTCGCGGCGCGCGACCTTGGCGTGAGCGCGACCTGCCTTGTCCGCCGTCCGGGCCGCGCGGCGGCCGCCGTTGAACGGGTTGCTGCTCGCCGCCCGTGCGGCCTTCCGCTGGCTCGCGGCGGTCGCAGCCGTCGACCGCGCCGACGTGTTGGCCCGCTGAGCAGCGATCAACGCCTTCAGGTTCTCCGGGGTCCGGAGCTTCGCCCTGCGCTCGGCCTCCGTGTCCCAGCGGTGCGCGAGCGGGGCACACATCGGGGCGGCGCCGTCGAGTGCCTGGCTCGCCGCCGCTGTCGTCTTGTTGATCCGGTCCGCCGTGATCACGCGGGCCGTTTTGGTACCAGTACCGATCTTGTTCCATGCTGCTGCGTAGTCCACGAGTCGCTCCTTGGGTGGTCGTGGATCAGGGCCGGGATTGCCGTTCGCGCGGCGTTCCGGCCCGCCTGTTTTGTGGCGGTTGAGCCCGCAACCCCCGGGCCGCAACCTCCCTTGCGGGCGGTTGCGCCCCCGCAAGCCTGTGACCTGCGAGTTTCGGTGTTGCGGTGGTTTCCGGGGTGGGGCCCCTACGCGTGTGCGCGCGAGGGCCCCGGATTTTCGAGCCGTTCGGCGACCCCTCGGGAGGCGCCGCCGAACAAGACCCATACTGTGGGGGCACAGTTGCTGTGTCAAGCCATACACTGTGCTAGATCACTACTCCGGATGCTGTGATAGATCACCGCACCGTTCACCCGTCGAAGGAGCCCCGCCATGTCCTCGCTGGAGCGCACGCCTCCGTATCTCCAAGTCGTCGGCACGCTGAAGTCGAAGATCGTCAGCGGCGAACTCGCGCACGGCGACGTGCTGCCGTCCGTGCGCGAACTCGCGGCGGAGTACGGCATCTCGACTGCGACCGCGCAGAAGGTCCACCGCACGCTGAGGGCGGAAGGCCTCGCGGAAGGCCGGCAGGGTGCGGCCACCACGGTCAGCACGCGCCGGACCCTGCACCGCACCGCAGCCGACCGCCTGGAGGCGGCGCTCACTACCGGGCGGATCTACGCCGACGGCGAGTACGCCGTGATCACGGGCGCCGACCTGACCACTCCCCCCGAGTGGGTCGCGGACCTCCTGGGCGTCGAGGACGGCGGCCAGGCGCTGCGTCGCCAGCGGGTCACGCACAACGCCGACGCGGAGCCGGTCTCCGCGAGCACGAGCTGGTTCGTCGCTGAACTCGCGGAGACCGTGCCCGCTCTGCTGCAGCGCGAGCGGATCCCGGGCGGCACCCCATCAGCCATCGAGGCCGTCACCGGTCGACGCGCCGTGGCCTCCGAGGAAGCCAGCGCCGCCGATGCAGCAACCGAGGAACAGGCGACTCTGCTTGGCGTCGAGCCCGGCGCCCCCGTTCTGCTGAGCCGGAACGTGTACGTCGACGCGCAGGGCGACACGGTGGAGGTTGGGGAGTCCGTCGCACCAGCCCGCCGTTGGCGAGCCCATCGGAGCTGACCTCCGCCCGCACACACCGAAGCCCCCGCCGATCCGAATTCGGCGGGGGCTTCGTCGTGCCAAGTCCCGAACGTACCGGCACACGGCCTCCCGTGAGCCTCTGAGCGTCGTTCTCCCGCTCCTGCGACTCTCGGTCCGCCGGAGCGCTCACGAGCCCTCAGGCGGGCGTACAGGCCGCCTGAGGCCCGTAATCCTCCGTGGCCTACCGCATACGCGTCTGCGGGTGCTCCGGACGACCAACGACGGCCAGCGGGAAGGGGGGTGGGGTTGCGCGGCTTGAGCGGCCGTCTGCCGGGCCCGGATTGGGACGGAGCGCCGTACCCCCGCCGTCACGGATGCGGGTGCGTAAGGCGACCTGGAGGCACTCCGCGGCTGAGGGGGAGCAGCTGCTGCCGCGATGTGGCCGAGCGACGCGTGGGCGCTCCGCTAGGAATCGGTCCGTGGTGGCTGATCGTCCGGCTCTCCGTCATCCGCCGGCGGCCACAAAGGCATGGCGGACGCAGTCTGTGCGGACCTGCGGCGAGCCCGTTTCAAGGGAGGCAAAGGTGCGGGGGGTGACGGGGAATTCGTGGCGTTGACCTGCGGTGATTGAGTTTCGACAACAGACGTATTGGAGGGTTGCGGAGTTTCGGCTGTTGTCGAAAAGAAGCGTTCGTCGGCCCGGCCTTTGGAGTAGGCCCGGAACCGGATCTCCTGGTCCCGGCGAGCCCTGTACGCGTACTCCTTGTGCGTGCGCGTGCAGTAGTCCCGGCTGCGGCCGACGCCCTTCTGCTGGATCGGGCCGCCGCACCAGCCACAGAGCTTGTTGCCGTCGGCGTCCCTCGGTGTCTCAGTGCTCATGGCCGACGACCGTACGCGGCGCGTCCTCTGGCGCGGCGCGTGGGCGCAGTTGTTACAAGTTTCTCTACTGGTTCAAGGCCGTCGCTGCGCGCCGGCGCGGCCCGGCTGTCGGCCGGGCCGCTCCGGTAATCGCCACGCTGCCCCGGCGCCCCCCCCGCCGCGGCCGGACGCAACCTCCTAGGGCA
>NZ_JBHWVJ010000150.1:0-9312 GCF_042736725.1 Streptomyces sp. NPDC060028
GCCAGGGTCCGCAGCAGCCCTCGTCGGGCGGCGGCGGGGCGGGCGGCGCGGGCGGTGGCTCGGGCGGCGCGGGCGGTTCCGGCGGGGGCCAGCAGTCCCCGTCGCCGGTACCGGAACCACCGACTCCGCAGCCGACCGTGACGGAAACCACACCGACCCCGGCGCAGCCCACGGGGGAGCCCAGCCCGGCGCCCGCGCCGTAGGCGCGCGCCCCCTCTCCGGGACGTCTTTGCAGGTCAGGGCCGTTTTGGGTGGAGCGACTTGCCAGACCCCGGGGAGGGTGCGTATGGTTATAGATCGTTTGATCCCATTGCCCGGCGCCGACTCCGAAGAGCGCCGTGTGGCGCGTACTCTCCCTAGCCGTGGCTGACCGCATTGAGGCGGTCGATTTGCGATTCACGGAGTTTGGGCGCGTGCCGAGACTCCGGAAGGTTTCGCATTTCGCATGTCCATTTCCAGTTCTGACCGTTCCGTCATGCCCGAGAACGACTCCCACGAGATCGTTGACGCTGAGGCCCTCGTGGTCACCGAGGCCATTGAGGCCGCGGAAGCGAACGAGATCATCGAGGCTCTTGAGGCCGACGTGGCGACCGGCGAGTCCCTCGAGGACTCCACCAACGACTTCGACGACGACGCTGAGGCTGACGCCGACGCGGAGCCCACGATCGGCTTCGGCGAGCTCGGTCTGCCCGAGGGCATCGTGCGCAAGCTCGCCCAGAACGGCGTCACGTCGCCCTTCCCGATCCAGGCCGCGACCATCCCGGACGCCCTGGCCGGCAAGGACATCCTCGGCCGCGGCCGCACCGGCTCCGGCAAGACCCTCTCCTTCGGTCTGCCGACCCTGGCCTCCCTGGCCGGCGGGCACACCGAGAAGAAGAAGCCCCGCGCCATCATCCTCACGCCGACGCGTGAGCTCGCGATGCAGGTCGCGGACGCCCTCCAGCCCTACGGCGACGTGCTCGGCCTCAAGATGAAGGTCGTCTGCGGCGGTACCTCGATGAGCAACCAGATCTACGCCCTCGAGCGCGGTGTCGACGTCCTCGTCGCCACCCCGGGCCGTCTGCGCGACATCATCAACCGTGGCGCCTGCTCCCTCGCGAACGTCAAGATCGCCGTCCTCGACGAGGCCGACCAGATGGCGGACCTGGGCTTCCTGCCCGAGGTCACCGAGCTGCTCGACCAGATCCCCGGCGGCGGCCAGCGCATGCTCTTCTCCGCCACCATGGAGAACGAGATCGGCACCCTGGTCAAGCGCTACCTGACCAACCCCGTCACGCACGAGGTCGACAGCGCGCAGGGCAACGTCACGACCATGACGCACCACGTCCTCGTCGTGAAGCCGAAGGACAAGGCGCCGGTCACGGCCGCCATCGCCGCCCGCAAGGGCCGCACCATCATCTTCGTCCGCACCCAGCTGGGCGCCGACCGCATCGCCGAGCAGCTCATCGAGTCCGGCGTGAAGGCCGACGCGCTGCACGGCGGCATGACGCAGGGTGCCCGTACCCGCGTCCTCGCCGACTTCAAGGACGGCTACGTCAACGCGCTCGTCGCCACCGACGTCGCCGCCCGCGGCATCCACGTCGACGGCATCGACCTGGTCCTGAACGTGGACCCGGCCGGCGACCACAAGGACTACCTGCACCGCTCGGGCCGTACCGCCCGCGCCGGCAAGTCGGGCGTCGTGGTCTCCCTGGCCCTGCCGCACCAGCGCCGCCAGATCTTCCGCCTGATGGAGGACGCGGGCGTGGACGCCTCGCGCCACATCGTCCAGGGCGTCGGCGCGTTCGACCCCGAGGTCGCCGAGATCACCGGTGCCCGTTCGCTGACGCAGGTTCAGGCCGACTCCGCGAACAACGCCGCGAAGCAGGCCGAGCGCGAGGTCGCCGACCTCACCAAGCAGCTGGAGCGCCTGTCGCGCCGCGCCGTGGAGCTGCGCGAGGAGGCCGACCGCCTCGTCGCCCGTTCCGCCCGTGAGCGTGGCGAGGACCCGGAGGCCGCTGTCGCCGAGGTGGTCGAGGCCGCCGAGGCCGAGGTCGCGGCTGCCGTCGCGGCCGAGCCGGTCGTCCAGGAGCGCCAGTTCGAGCAGCGTCGCGACGACCGCGGCAACTTCGAGCGCCGCGACAACCGTCGCGACGACCGCGGTGACCGTGGCGGCGACCGTGGCGGCTTCCGCCGTGACGACCGCGGTGACCGTGGCGGCGACCGTGGCGGCTTCCGCCGCGACGACCGTCCGTCCGGTGGCTTCCGCTCCGGCGGCGACCGCCCCTCGGGTGGCTTCAACCGTGACGACCGCGGTGGCGACCGTCCGGCCGGCGGTGGCTTCCGCCGCGACGACCGTCCGTCCGGTGGCTTCCGCTCCGGCGGCGACCGTCCGTCCGGTGGCGGCTTCCGCTCCGGTGGCGACCGTCCGTCCGGTGGCGGCTTCCGCTCCGGTGGCGACCGTCCCGCCGGTGGTGGCTTCCGTCGTGACGACCGCCCCTCGGGTGGTTTCAACCGTGACGACCGCGGTGGCGACCGTCCGGCCGGCGGTGGCTTCCGCCGTGACGACCGCCCCTCGGGTGGTTTCAACCGTGACGACCGCGGTGGCGACCGTGGCGGCTTCCGCCGCGACGACCGTCCGTCCGGTGGCTTCCGCTCCGGCGGCGACCGTCCGGCCGGTGGCGGCTTCCGCTCCGGTGGCGACCGTCCGGCCGGTGGCGGCTTCCGCCGCGACGACCGCCCCGCGGGCGGCGACCGCCCGTACGGCCGCCGCGACGACAACCGCCCCTCCGGCTCCGGTTCCACCGGTTCCTTCGGCGGCCGCCGCGACGACAAGCCCCGCTGGAAGCGCAACGGCTGATCGCAGCTGAACTGAGCTGAACCCCTGACAGGGCCCGCCCGACACCCCGGTGTCGCACGGGCCCTGTCTGCGTTTTGTTAAGATCCGCTGACTTTGCGGTGGGGGCACGGCAAGAGACACCGCGACCGCAGAGCCCCACCGCTCTTATCGGGGTGGGACGACACATGAAACGGTCACGCGTGCCGGGCGCCGCTGCGCTCGCACTGGCCATGGCACTAGGCGCCGTGAGCGCCATACCGGCCGCGGCGTCGCCGGCACCGGGGGGCGAGGCGACACTCGCCTCCGCACCGAGCGGGTGGGAGCCGGACCGAAGGCTCTACGCAGCTGGTACCGGCCTGCAGATGAGCGCCGGTTTCGACGGACGGATGTACTGGCAGAGCCTCAAGGACGGACGGCAGGCGCGGGATCCGGACTGCGACGAGTCCGGAAGTGCTGTGTGGACGGTCCGTCTGGGTGACTGGGTCGGTTGCGAAATCCGCCTGCACGGCGCTGACCAAGGTCCGCTGAAGATCCACGATTACGTCACCGGCAAGACCGAGACGGTCGCCCCCCAGGCCAACCGCAAGTGGTCGAACGCCATCTCCCCCACTCAGGTCCTTGCGACCGAGAAGCGCGCGGACGGCTGGCTCGGCTTCCGTCTGCTCGGCCGCGAGAACGAGCCGCGCAAGGACGTCCCCGTGGCGACCGCCGAACAGGTGGCCGGTGCGGTCGTGGTCCGGGCCTCCGACGAGAAGGGCGCCCTGGTTGGCTACGACGGCACGGGAGGCGCGCCACGGCTCGGGCTGGTCGACTACGGCACGGCGACTCTGCGTCCGATACCGCTTCCTGCGGGGGTCAGCAGCCCGTTCGATCTGACGAGCACCACGATCGGTCCGAAGTGGGTCGCCTTGCACGAAGCCGGGAAGGTGACGCTGATTTCCCGCTCCGATCCCGGCGTGACCCGCACGGTCACCGTCGACGAGTCGTACGCCAGGGTCGTGCTGCCGATCGACGACTGGCTGCTCACCGCCGGCATGGCCTACCCCCTCAGCGGTGGCGCGTCGCCCGTTCCCTTGGCGGTCACCGCCCGGATGGTGGCCGGAGCAGACGGCAAGGCGTACGCCCTCGGTGCCACCGACCGGGCCCACTGGAGTGTCGTGAGCATCGCTCCCGAAGCCCAGGGCATCCCCCGGACGAGGGAAGTGCTGCCTGTCCCGTACAAGCCGGCGGACCGGATGAGCCTGGCCTTGGGCCAAGGCGACCTCTCCATCGGCCAGAACGACGGCATCGAAACCGTCCAGGGCTACCAGACATCGGTGTCGGGCCCGGTATCGGTGTCCCCGACCCCCACGTGGAGCTGCGACGGTACGTGGAAAGACGAGGTCTGCTCCTCCACAGGCAACAGCGGAGGCTGGAACGTCGCCACGGGTGACGGCCGGCTGGTCGCGCTCTCCACCGGCTCCGACACCAAGACGTGCGGCCTCGACTGCGTGGTCGTGGTGCACGTACAGGAAACCCACGCGGGCCCCGCCAACCATTGGGTGTGGCTGCCGAGTACCACTCGGCTGCAGGCCGATCACATCGTGAGCGCCTCGGGCCGCTACCTTTTCTTCGTGGCGTGGGAGAACTCCGTCCAGCGCCTGCTCGTGGCCGACATCGACGCCGGAAAGATCCTGGACGTCAAGGCGTCCTCGCCCGCGGTCCTGTGGGGCTCGACGCTCTGGCAGCCCGAAGGCGACAAGGGCGTGGTGGCCGGGACGGATCTGCGGACGGGCCAGGTCACCCAGCGGGTGGACCTGGGCTCGGGCTGCCGCCCGTACGAACTCCACGTCAGCGGCGACTGGTTCTACTCCACTTGCTCCTTCTACGGAGACGCCGCCGCCGTCTATCACGTACCCGCCAAGAAGCGGATCCCGCTGCCCTTCACCCCTGAACGCCACAGCGTGCAGCTCGGCGACGGGTTCGTGGTGCACGAGGCGGGGGCGGGCCTCGAGGTGACCAACGTGCGCTCCGGCGCCGCGGTCCGGGAACACGATGTCGCCTCGTTCATCGCGGGGTTCGGTGTCGACTGGACCATCGACAGGTTCGGCGGCCGACTGGCGTACACGGACGCGAGCGAGGCCGTCCACCTCGTCGGCGTCACGGGCGCGGCCTCCCCGCTGGCTGCCATCGACCAGAGCGTCCCCACCGCCCTGGATGCCAAGAAGGCGAACGGCTGGCAGGCGCGCTGGTGGCTGTCCAAGCCGGCCGCCTCCTGGCAGCTGACGGTCCGGAACAAGGAGACGGGCATCACCACACCCGTGCGCGGTGGCGGTGAGGCGCGCGGAGTGGTCACCACCTCGTGGGACGGCAAGGACAAGGCCGGGAAGTACCTCCCCAACGGCGCGTACGACTGGACGCTGACCGCCCAGCCCGCCGACGGGCAGGGCGCCGCGCTCACGGCCACCGGGGCCGTCGCGCTCTCCGGGGCCGGGGCCGGGCCCCGGGACTTCGTGGGGGACGGGTACGGCGACCTGTTCGGGTTCAAGGCCGACGGGACGGCCGACTTCCTGCCCGGCGGCCCGGGTGCCTTCGGGGCGGCCGTCTCCGGCAGTGGCTGGACCGGCGACAACGCCGTCAACGCCGTGCTGCCGTTCGGCGACGTGGACAACGACGGCTGCAACGACGTGCTCGTGCGGACGACCGCCGGGGCGCTGCGCGCGTACCGGCCCGGCTGCGGGCAGCCCCTGACGCCGGCCTCGCCGTACACGGTGATCGGCCTCGGCGGCTGGAACGCGTACGACACGCTCATCGCGCCCGGTGACCTCACCGGGGACGGGCGGACGGACCTGCTGGCCAGGAACAACACCACGGGCCAGCTGTACATGTACGCCCTCAAGGGCGCCGGGCCGCAGTTCGGGCTCTCCTCCAAGGCGCTGATCGCCGAGGGCATGCAGGGCTACCTGCTGGCCGGCGCGCGCGACCTCAACGGCGACGGCCGCGGCGACATGGTGGGCCGGGACCCGAGCGGCAAGCTGTGGTTCTATCCCGGCCGGTCCGACGGCAAGCTGGCGCCCCGGGTGGAGATCGGCACGGGCTGGCAGATCTTCAACGCCCTCGTCGGCGTCGGCGACATCACCGGCGACGGCAAGTCCGACCTGGTGGCGCGCGACACGGCGGGCGCCCTGTGGCGCTATGTCGGCCGGGGCAACGGCACGTTCGAGAAGCGCGTCAAGATCAGTGACGGCTGGGGGACTTACGCGAGCCTGAGCTGAGGACACGGGCCGGTCAGTCGATACCCGATCGGCTGACCGGCGCTGTCCGGCTATGCTCTGTCGTGAGCACGTGGAGGGCCATTAGCTCAATTGGCAGAGCAGCGGACTTTTAATCCGTTGGTTGTCGGTTCGAGTCCGACATGGCCTACCGCTTGTGGAGCGCCCCGTCTGGTTTCGGCCAGGCGGGGCGCTCTGTCGTTGGCGGGGCTTGCCCGCGGGTGGACGTGGACGGCGCGGGCCGGCAGCTGCCGCGGCGGAAGCCCGTGCAGCCCACACCGGGTCAGATGGGTGGCTGTGAGGTGGGTTTCACGGCTCTGACCTGGCCTTATGTCGTTCGCAGGGGTGCCGGGGAGGTTAATTGGCGGAGCCCTCCCCCCGGATGGGCTAGAGTTGGGTTTACCGACGCGGGGTGGAGCAGCTCGGTAGCTCGCTGGGCTCATAACCCAGAGGTCGTAGGTTCAAATCCTGCCCCCGCTACTCAGTACGAAGGCCCGGTTCCCCTTGGGGAGCCGGGCCTTCGTCGTACCCGCCGCCGCCGAGTCGGCCCGTCACCCGAACGGGCCCGGCCGGGTCGCGCTGCCGCCGCTCCTACGGCAAGCCTTGAGGGCAGACCGGGCGGCAGGAGGCCAGCGTGGCGGGGCAGGGCCGGCAGGGCAGCGGCAACGGCGGGCGCGGGTCCGGCGGCGGTGTGGCCCGGCGTGTGGTCCGGGTGCTCCCGGGGGCGCTGATCGTGCTCGGCTTCGGCTTCGACGTCCTCACCCCGCCCAGCTTCACCGGCTCCCCCTTCTTTACCGCGGCCCCGTTGATCGCCGCCCCGCTGTTCACGATCCGCGGGACCATCTGGACCGGGGCGCTGGCCACGCTCGCCGTGGTCCTGCTGCACGTCTACAACGACACCACCTGGAAGGTGGAGGCCATGACGGAGCTGGCCACCGTCCTGACCGTCTCCGCGTTGGCCGTCCTGATCAACCGGGTCGTACGCCGCAGCGGCGAGCAGCTCGCGTCCGCGCGCGGGATCGCCGAAGCCGCCCAGCGCGCCGTGCTGCCGACGCCCGCCGAACGCATCGCGGGCCTGCACGTCTGCGCCCGGTACGAGGCCGCGCAGGCGGACGCGTTCATCGGTGGCGACCTGTACGCCGTCCAGGACGGCCCGTACGGGGTGCGCCTGGCGGTGGGCGACGTACGGGGCAAGGGGCTCGGGGCGGTCGAAGCGGTCGCCGTGGTCCTCGGGGCCTTCCGGGAGGCGGCGGAGAGCGAGCCGACGCTGGAGGGCGTGGCGCGGCGGCTGGAACGGGCGCTGGCCCGCGAGGGCACCCGGCGGGGCAGCCTGGACGCGGTGGAGGGGTTCACGACGTGCGTGCTGGGGGAGATCCCGGCGGACGCGGGCGTGGTGCGGCTGGTCAACCGCGGGCACCCCGAGCCCTTGCTGCTGCACGCGGACGGTGGTGTCTCGGCCCTCGCCCCGGCGGAGCTGGCGCTGCCGCTCGGCATGGGGGAGCTGGGCGGCTCGCCGGACCGGGCGCAGGAGTGGCCCTTCCCGGCGGGGGCCACGCTGCTGCTGTACACGGACGGGCTGACGGAGGCCCGGGACGCGGCGGGGGAGTTCTACGACCCGGAGGCCCGGCTGCGCGGCCGGGTCTTCCCCGGGCCCGACGAGTTGCTCGGCGCCCTCAGCAGCGACGTCCGCCGGTACACGGGCGGCAGGGCGACTGACGACATGGCGCTGCTCGCGGTCAGCAGACCGGGGGAGGGGCAGCCGGAGCGGCGGCGGACGGTGCCCGTCGTACCGAAGGGCGACGGAGAGTGACCGAAGGGGCGCTCTGTGCAAGGGAGCTGACGTATCGTCAATGTGTGTGCGTGGCTGGAGGGATGCGTGAGTCGGCCGATCTTTGCCCGAGTTGATCCCTGAATATGGCTAAAAGTGATGGCCAGAGCCGCTCGGAGAGTGGCTGATTGACGTTAACGATCAATCGCAACTGCTTGGAATCACTCCCCTTCTTCTATTACCGTTCGATAACGCAGCGCGGTCGTCCCGGCCGTCGCAAGAGATGGCGCCGTGCGCGTGCGCGTCAATGAGGAGTGTGCCCCGGTGGCCTCCAACTTGCCTGCCCCTGAAGGCGCCGAGATCCAGGAGCAGCCCACCGCCGGCGCCTGGGGCGAGTGGAACCCCACCGAGGACTCGGCCCGGCCGGCCCGGGGCAAGCACCGGGTGATCAAGCAGCGCGGCGGACTGGCCCGTTCCTCCACCGTGCTCGGCGTCGGCGTCATCGCGGCGGTCGGCGCGGGCGGCATCGCCACCGCGCAGGACCGGCCCCAAGTAGCCATATCCCTGCCCTCGTTGCCCGACCTGATGCCGCACGCGCCGAAAACCACGGACTCCCTCGACGGCAGCCAGGCGCATCAGGCCGACGGCGCGGACGCGGCCGCCGGTGCGCGGGCCGCCGCGGCGAGGTCCGGGATCATCCCGCAGCAGGCCGACCGGCGGGCCGACGCGGGCGAACTCCTGCGCAGCCGCATCCTCCAGCAGGCCGAGTCCCAGCAGGACGCCGCGGCCGCCCGGGAACAGGCCGAGGCCGAGCGGGGCGCCCAGGAGGCCGCCGCCAAGGAAGCCAAGGAGAAGCAGGAGGCCGCCCGGAAGGAGGCCGAGGCCGCGGCCGCGGCAACCGCCGAGAAGGCCGCGCAGGAGGCCGAGGCCGCCCGGGAAGCCGCCGAGGCCAAGGCCGAGCAGGAGCGCCTCGCCGAACTGGCCGGCAGCTACGCCCTCCCGACCTCCGCCTACACCCTCACCTCGCACTACGGGGACGCCGGCTCCATGTGGTCCTCCGGCCACCACACCGGCCTCGACTTCGCGGCCCCGACCGGCACCCCCGTCAAGGCCGTCGGCAGCGGCAAGATCACTTCGGCCGGCTGGTCCGGCGCGTACGGCTACCGCATCGTGCTGGAGCTCGAGGACGGCACCGAGGTCTGGTACTGCCACCTGTCGTCGATGTCGGTGACCGGCGGTTCGGTGGGCACGGGCGAGACCATCGGCCGCGTCGGCGCCACCGGCAACGTCACCGGCCCCCACCTCCACCTCGAGGTCCGCCAGGGCGGCTCGACCATCGACCCGCTGACCTGGCTGAGGTCGAAGGGCCTGTCCGTCTAGTGCTGTGACCGGAAAGGTTCACCGGGGCGCGCCGCCCGGTACGGCGCCTCGCCGCGTTGTCGGACCGCGCAAGTACGTCCAGTACGAGACGCGGT
>NZ_JBHWVJ010000151.1:0-9249 GCF_042736725.1 Streptomyces sp. NPDC060028
GGGCCGTGGGAAAAGGACCTGCTCAGCAGGCACCTCGCCGACGGCCCACCAGTACTGTGTGGCACAACCTCTGCGAAACCGCCCTGAGCGAAGTCAAGGCACACAGCACCTGCTGGGCTGAGGTTCCCCCGCTGTGCGGGAGGTGCTGACTAGCTGGTCAGGGCGGGTTGGTGTGGTTTCAGGTTCGCTTGTTCGGTCGCTGCCTGGTTGGCGTAGTGCTTCTCCTCGTACTCGATCGGGCTGAGGTATCCGAGTCGTTTCTGGATGCGGCGGGGGTTGTAGAAGCCGTCGATGTAGTTGAAGAGTGCGAGGTTCGCCTCGGCACGTGTGGCGAAGACGCGGCCGCGGACGCACTCGGTCTTGATGAGCATCCACAGGTTCTCGGCGAGGGCGTTGTCGAACGAGTCGCCGACTGATCCCATGGACGCCTGGATTCCGGCTCTGACCAGGCGTGTTGTGAGTTTCACGGATGTGTATTGGCAGCCGTGGTCGGCGTGGTGGATGAGTTCGCCGGCGGTGGGCTCGCGGCTGGCCAGGGCGTATTCGAGGGTGGTCAGGACCAGGTCGGCGTCCGCATGGGCGGAGGTTTCCCAGGCCACGACCCGGCGGGAGAACGCATCGCGGATTGCGGAGAGCCACAGCGGGCCTTCCAACGTCGCGATCATGGTCAGGTCGGTGACCCACAGCCGGTTCGGCATGTTCGCGGTGAAATCGCGTTGCACCAGGTCAGGAGCGAGTTCGGCGTCCGGGTCGCGTCGGGTGAATCCCTTGCCCCGGCGGGGGCTCATCCCGGCGAGGCCGGCCTGGCGCATGAGCCGTTCGACGCGCTTGCGGCCGACGTGGACGTCCTCGCGCTTGAGGACGGCGTGCACGCGCGGTGAGCCGTAGATCCCGCCGGACTCGTCGTGGACCTTTCGGATCCGGTCCGTCAGCTCGACGTCCCGGCGGCGGCGCTCACACGGCTCGGTCTCGGCCCGGCGCCAGCGGTAGTAGGTGGCGGAGGGATGTGAAGTTCCCGGAGTACGTGCTCGACCCCCAGGTGCGGGTGCTCGTCGAGGAGCGCGGTTGCCTGGGCCGGGCGCGGGCCGTAACCCGCGACAGGGACAATCCGTTGAGGATGAATGACATGACGGCAGCGCTGGGCACCTCATCGGACGCCGAGCCGGGCGAGCCTGCCGGACCGGCCGGCCTTGGTTGGGCCCCGGCCGGTCCGGCAGGCATGAACCCCCGCGCCCGGGAGACGATCGAGCACATCGTGGAGGCGGACCGCAACGGCGACGATGCGGCCATCCGTACCCTGCTGGCCGATCTGGCCGCGCTCGCGGACACCGCCACCCTGCTCTATCTGCGCGAGCGGCTGCACGAGGCGCACTGACTGCGGCTGGCCTGCGATCACCCCCACCGACCAACGAACCGAGCCATTCGACCAGCCCCCGGCGATACAGGGCAGCCGGACGACCAGTGCAGTCCCTGGCCGCACATGGTCCGAGAGTCGCTCGCGGGCCGACCGAGCCGCCGGGCCAGCCACGCTGCCAGGCCCTGAAATCCTCATGGTGCAATGGGGCCTGTCCGATGCCGCCTCGGCGCGGATCCTCGCGTATCCGGGACGAAACCCCCGGGCGGCATCGAACTGTAGAGGGGTCGCTGTGACCGCAGGAGAACCAGGCGGCGGGCGGACGTCTCGTCCTGACGCGGGCGGCAGCCGCCGGGGCAAGGCGATGACGCTGGCGGGGATACTGGAGGCGGCGGAGGCCGTGGCGCCCGTGGAGTCGCTCGACGTGGTCGCACGCATGCTCAAGAAGCAGCTCGGGGCCGCGTCGGTGTCGTTCCTGATCACCGACTTCACCGGCAGTTCCGTCGTACGGCTGGGAACCGCCGACAGCATCGACACCGACGAGCCGCCCCAGCGGATCCTGCTGCGCGACACCCTGTACGAAGACGTCATCCGCACCCAGCAGCCACAGGTCGAACACCGGGGCGAGAGCCGGTACGTGCGCGTGGTCGCCCCGGTGACCAACCGCGGGGACGCCATCAGACTCCTCGAACTGTTCCTCCCCACGGCGCCGGACGCTCAGGTCATGCGGGAGATCAGCGACACCGCGCACGCGCTCGCGCACATCGTCATCGCCAACCGGCTCCACACCGACGTCTACCAGTGGGGCCGCCGCACCAAGCCCCTGAGCCTGGCCGCCGAATCCAGCACCAACTGCTCCCCGCATCCCCGGCCTGCGAGGCCGCACAGTTCGCGGTCGCCGGGGCCCTGGAACCCGCCGAACACGTCGGAGGCGACACCTTCGACTACGTCATCGACCGCGACACGTCCAGCTCTCCGTCACCGACGCCATGGGCCACGACGTCAACGCCGCACTGCTCGCCACCCTCGTGGTGAGCGCCCTGCGACGGGCCCGGCGAGAGGGCGCCGACCTCGCCGAACAGGCCCGCCAAGCCGACCAGGCCATGCGCACCCGCGGCCGCAGCGGCTTCGTCACCGGCCAGCTGCTGCGCATCAGCCTCCTCGACGGGGGTACCGAGTTCGTCAACGCCGGACACCCCTGGCCGCTGCGCATGCGCGACGGCAAGGTGGATGAGATCGTTCCGAAAGTCGACCGGGCGTTCGGCCTCAACATCCATCCCACCGAGGCCAACACTTATCGCGTGCAGATGCTGGACCTGCGGCCCGGCGACCGGCTGATCATGCTCACCGACGGCATGCTGGAACGCAACGCCGAAAGCCTCGACCTCGCGGACCTGATCATCCGCACCCGCGCACTGCACCCCCGCGAAGCCACCCGCACCCTCATCAAAGCGATCGTCGACGCCGGCCACGGCTACCTCGACGACGACGCCACCGTCATGTGCCTCGACTGGCACGGCGTCCACAACTCCGAGCGCGACGCCGCCAACGGCGCCGACCTCACCGACGCCTCACCACCAGCAACAACGGGACCACCCGCCCCCAGCGATGACTGCGGCTCCCCCGCCCCGAAGCCTTGAACCAGCCCCGTGGTGGGCCGGCACTTGGTGATCGCCGGAGAATGCCGACGTCCAGGCCGCGGCGGCCGGCGGTCATGACGGGCAAGCTGCGTTGTTGATGCGGGCCTGCGCGGCATGCGCGCCCGCGAGGATCGGAAAGGGCGTCGCCGAGATCCGCGAGGTCACTTGCCCGCTGGGCGCGTTCCTCGATCAGGCGGCGGAAGCCCGCCAGCGCGTAGCGCTCTCCCGCCGGTGAGCCGGGCCCCCGGCATTCCGGCGACGCGGGCCATGACCTGCTGGGGCTGGGACTGCCAGCCGACCACCAGCACGCGTAGACCCAGGCAGTCATCGGCCATCACCGGGCGTTGACCACCCCACGACAGACCCGGACGGCCCGGGACTTCACGACTCACGGCGAGCTACTCCCGCTTGACGGCCTCGTAGATCGGCGCATCGGGCACCTGCCAGGACTTCGCCTGCCAGCCGAGCGAATCCGGCCGCGTCGACGGCGAAGCGGTTTTCTGCTCCCTGCCCGGCGACCCGGGACGGTCGGCGTGGCGGCTCGTGACCGTTCCGTCATGAACCGAGCCGTGCCGAAATCGACGACCTGAAGGTGGCAGGCCAGGAACGACGACAGCCCCGCGGCCGGGCGCGGTAGCCGGGGGCCGTCACACGATTCCGGACCCGTGGGGGGTGCAGGGGGCGCGTGTCGCGGATATCGACGGACGCCGGTTGGTCCGGGCCACGCCGTTTGGGCCGCTCAGGCGCGCACGCGGCTGTTGACACCGTCATGGCCGTCCGAGCTCTCCTCGTTGAACCAGTAGTCTCCCCCGCAGACGGAAGGAGTGCTCGCTCCTGCCCGGCAGGGCGGCCGTCACCGTGCGCAAGCCGTCCTTACGGTCAGGGTGTGGGTGCCAGACTGCCGGCTGTTCACCCACCAGTTCCCGCCGTGTGATCTTGCTGAGATGCGTCGGGCAAGTCGAGCGGTAGCGGGACTCCAGAAACCCCTGTCGAGCCACAAGTACCGCCGCTCAGCAGACTGGTGCCGACGGATTCAGCCCGCCAGGGCGACCAGCCCCCGGTAGTCAAGCTGTTCGGCCTGCCTGGCGGTGAGATGGACGTGGATGTTCGGCAGGGACTTCCTCAGGGCCGTGTAGTCGCCGGTGCAGGACTCCTCTTGGCCGCCGACCTCTGCCGGTTCCCAGAGAATCAGCAGCGTCTCGTGCCTGCGTGTGCCCTCCCGGGTCGCGAAAGCCAGCTCGTGAAGGACCAATCGCGGGGCATCCGGAGGAAGGGCCTGCACAAGCTCGTCGTGGGTCAGATTGCCCTCCAACTCGAGCACCAGGGCATGTGGCGTTGCCCAGCGAAAGATCACGGTGTTGACGTCTCGCCGGTCCTTCAGTTGCTGAAGGGCATCGATGCCTTCGGGAGACAGGCCGGTCGGGCTGCTCACACATGTCTCACTTCACTCGCGGACCAGAACCCGATAACCCAACGACCAGACCTTTCCGAAGATGCGCTGGTGTCGCGGGTCTTCGTGTCGACGTGGACGGGTACACCGCAGCGTGCGGCAGGCGGGAGGGCAGTACACCGCCGAGACCAGGCGGTCGGCCCCGACGTACACGACACCCCGCACTGCGGACACGAGGCCGTCATGCCGGCCTTCACCGCCTCGGTCCGAGCCCTCGCCCAACGCATCCGCTGCCAGTGCCTCGACTGATTCCCAATGAGGTTGTCAAGCGGGGTTGGTAACCTCATCAGGGATCAGTAACTGCGCGGGGCGGCCCGGGAGCCTCGCATCGGGTGGGCGGCAGGCCGAGCTGCTGCTCAATAACTCGAGACCGATCACCATCCGGGTGACCTCCCGGCGACGCTGACGAGCGTCGTGGCCACCGTCAGCCCGACTGGGGCCGAGCCCACGCGGCACGCGCAGCAGCGGTTGCCCGGGCCGTGGTGCCGGCGAATGTCTCAGGTCTCAGACTCACGGCCTGCCCCGCACCCCGTCCACCTGCGAAATCGCCAGGTGAACGTCTTACCTCACAGCCCGTGTCACAGGGCAGGCTCGCACGGCCTGGTCTCCTCGCCGTCGGCCTGGTCGCGGCCCTGGTCCCATTCGGCTTCTGTTCGGACCTCCGTTAGGGCCTCTGTTCGGAGCTCCGTTTCGGGTTCTCTTGGGGGTTCTCCGCGACGTCGGGGCGATGGCACGGTGGCAACGCTCTGATCTGCTGGACAAGGGGTGAGGCACCTGCGGTTCGCAGGCCCACCTGACCGAGGCGACGGCCGCGCCGGCACCCACCAGATACGGGGCCGAGTAACTGCGACTGGGCGTCCAGCTGGCCTCAGCGCGCGAGCTGAGCCGGCCTGGCGATGAGCTGGCACGCGAGGTCCTTGAGGTTCCCGTCATCGAGACAGACCCTGACGTACGCGGCACCGCCGGGCTTGTCCGCGGGAACGACGAAGTCGTAGGGCGTGATGGTGCCGCAGGCGATCGGGGAGCCGCCGCCCTGGCCGATCACGCCACGGTCCCCTTGGAGGGTGTAAACCCACGTGGTCCGGCACGTGAGCGCACTGTCCCCCACCGCGGACCTGTGCTGCCCGACGACTCGGACCGACCGGTTGTACCAAGTGACGGTTCCCCTGGTCCACGTGGCACCGAAGTTGATGTTGAAGTCACTGGTGGGATAGGCGGCCGCGGTCGCGGTCTGCGCGCCGGCGGCGGGGGCGCCCAGCAAGGTGCCCGCGGTCAGCACGACGGAACCGAGGGCGGCGGCGAGATGAGTCTTCATTCGATCTCCAGGATGGGATGAGCCGGTTGCGGCTTCACATCCTGGGCCGGCCAGCCGCCTGCGGCCTACCTGTTAAGTCACGGCTTAAAGGGGGGCCGGGACGGCAGGCGCGGCGCCTCGCGCACCTCGGCACGAGTGTCCGGTGGCAGCACCCGAGCAGGGCGGCACTGCGCTCACCAATCTGACGCCGTGGTGCCCTGGGGCCTCACGGCTACGTCAGGGCACCGGTCCGCAGCAGGGCCAGCCCGAGGGGGGTGATGAGGTGCAGCACGGACCCGCCTCGGCGGCTGGTGGTGATGAGGCCCGTGTTCCGCAGCACGGTCGCGTGCTGACTGGCCGCTGCGGCCGTTACGTTGAGGCGGCGGGCCAGTTCACTCGTCGTGCAGCCTTCGGCTGTCACATGCAGGGCGGCAGCTCGCGTGCGGCCGAGCAGAGACTCCAGGTTCCGCACGGCGGAGCCGTCCGCTTCTGCCGGTCCGGTACCGGTCAGCGGCCGGCGGAGAGCCGGCACGGTCAGTCGGGGCGGCTGGGAGGTATCGAGCGGGTCCCACAGAAAGCTCACCGGGCGCTTCGAGAAGAGCGTGGGCGTGATGATTAGTCCCCTTCCCTGGAGACGCACCTCAACTTGGCGCGGGTAGGGAGCTTCGAGCACCGGCGGACGCCAGCGGACCAGTGGTGCGCAGATCGAACGCAGCAGCAGATCGATGCCTCCCTCCAGCACCAGGTTCGCGCAACGGGTGGACAGCGCGACCAGTTCGGACCGCCCTTGATGCCAGTAGGGCTCCACGGTCAGCCGATAGCAGGCGCGCACGGCCTCGGCGAGCTCCCGCCGCGCGTCGCGGTCCCCTTCGGACACTCGTCTGGCCCATGGCAGGTGTGCGGGGTGGAAGTCGAGACCCTCGAACTCGCGTCGCAGCCGGGACACCGGGGCGTGCAGTAGGTTGTCCACGGCGTGGTCCAGAGAGGGCACATCGCCCATCAGGGCCAGCAGGTCAAGCCCGGGACCGCGCACCGGAACCAGGGACGTCAAGGGGCGCGTCTCCGCTCCCATCCGGCCCGCGACCGCTGACCGCCACGAGCGGAAGTGAGGAAGCTCCCGGTTCTCTCTCAGCAGCTCCAGACTGTAGTAGACCTCCGCCGCGACACCGATCGTTGCGGCCACCCGTGTCCGGGCGAGGTCTTCCGCCGTGAAGTGAATGCGTAACACCGACCGGCCTCCTGCCACCGCAGTAGAGCGCGTGAGCGCATCCCAAGCATGCCCCAATCCCCCGCGCCCGACCGGGCATTGAGGCGTGGGCCGCGCCCGCATCACCAAGGCATGGGCCGACACGGCTATCGGAACAAAGTCATCGGCCATGGCGCCCGCCTCGGCATCGATGTGGAAGTCACCCGCGGGGCGGGCAGCCTCGACGACGTCCCTGCCCGCGGCGGCCGGGGCAGGGACGCCGTACGGGCGGCGTCGCCCGTTGGCCTGCCGAGATGAGCCGGGGTCGGCTTGGAAGCGTGGTGTGCTTCCTACACGGCCCGTCGGCCGTAGGCGGGACGGGCCGGCCCCCGGGGCTGGTCTGCCGGACAGCGAAGGAGGACTGATGTCTCGTTTCCAGGACAGCCAGCGAACCGGAAGCACCATTTTGGCACTGCTCTGCGCAGTGCTCCTGAGCCAGGCCGCACTACTGACCGGTTCCAGCGCCCATGCGGCCGCCCACTCCACGAGACCCCGTGTCGACTGGGATGCGATCGCCCGATGCGAGTCGGGTGGCCACTGGCGGGCCAACACGGGCAACGGACACTACGGCGGTCTGCAGTTCACCCAGTCGAGCTGGAGGGCGGCCGGTGGTCGCCGGTACGCCGCCCGAGCCGACCTGGCCACGAAGCCGGAGCAGATCGCGACGGCCAGAAGGCTGGCCGCGGTGCAGGGCATGGGGGCATGGACCTGCGCCCGCCGGTAGCAGGCGGGCGGGCCCGTCAGCGGGGTTGGGTGTGAAGCCGGGCTTTCGTGCGCGAGACAGGCTGCTGCAAAAACTCTTTTCGCCGTGGCCTGGCGCGGCTGGCTGGACCTCACTGGATCTCGTCATGAGGCCGGCCTGCCCTGGAGGACGAGGGGAGGCCGGCCTGTACAGGGCTATGCTCTGCGGCTGGAACAGATGGCGGCGCTAGCTGTGACGGCGCGATGTGGCCGCCGGATTCAGGATTTGGTGCTCTGTCACTACTCGCCGTGCTGGTCGACCTTGTGGTGGCCGCCCTTGGAGCCGCCACCGCCGTTGACGCATACGTTGCCGAAGGCAGGGTTGAGGGCCCCGACGACGTTGACGGTGTTACCGCAGATGTTGATCGGGATGTGGATGGGCACCTGCAGGACGTTGCCGGACAGGACGCCCGGGGAGCCGATGGCAGCGCCCTCGGCCACGGCGTCGGCGGCGGCCATGCCGGCCCCGCCTGCCAGGACAGCACCAGCGGCGGCGGTAACGGCTACGACCTTGGCGATACGCGACATCATCAAGATCTCCTTGAACTCATACCAGCCGCAGAAGTACGGCGTGGACGTCCCCCACAACGGCCGAGCCGCCCGGCCGTCACGGGCGATGGGCCGAGTGAGTGTCCTGACCTTCGTGCGACTCTCGAGTCCCCCGTCATCACCCCGGCGACTGCCCTTCACCGGACGCCCAGGACATCGACGCATGGGGTGTGCTCCCCGCGGCCGTCAAGAGCATGGTGTGGACGCGCCGGAAGGCGCACCCGGGCAGGCTGTTCACAATGGTCGATGGGGCGCACCCTCCGACCCGACGTGCTCCACGGGGTGGAGGAGGCCACCAGTCAGATCCTTCACCATCCTCGCGACACCGGTCCGTGGATCTGCTCCAAGTACGTCCTGCCGCCTGCCGAAACCATCCTGCGCCTGGACGAGAAAGCCTCTCCCCGGTAGGTGGTTTCGGCTTCCCAATACGGACATCAAGCCGTTTCCTCAGCGAGGATGTTCTGGCGTGACTACCACCGATTTCGGGGAGCGATTTGATGGCAGCAGACATCTGGGTGATGGGCGGGGGTCTGCTTGAAAACCCCTACGGCCAGCTGATCCGCGCCGACGCCATCAGCCACCTCGCGGCCTGCGAGGACAAGCTGACCGCCTCCCGCCTCGGATCCGCCGAAGCGGTCACGCTGGCCCACAAGGACAAGGAGCGGGACACGGACCTGCCCCGGAACTTCCACCTGCGGCTCCTGGCCAAGCTGAGCGAGGCCCGCAACCAGGCCCGGAACACTGACGAGGACCTGGTGCTCTTCGCCGACCTCGACCACCACGGCACCTGGTAGTGGCTGATGAGTACCGTCTCGCAGTGGCGGGATGCCTGATGGTCTCAGCTACGCTGCTCGTGGGCGCCAGTCTGCGGTGAAGATTGTTCGTCAGCGGGTGAGTTCGAGGTTCGTCAAAACGAGCAGGGGGCCTCCCCCTGAGTGGTGGACACGCTGATACTGGATCTGCTTGATCCGGAGG